>JAPKAM010000146.1 GCA_028825265.1 Planctomycetota bacterium | reverse complement strand
CGACGATGATGACGGCGACGAGTTCGAATTTCTCGAGTTCTTGATCGGTAGTCCTCTCGAAAATTCTGCTTCTGCGGATGCCATTGGCGGATCTGAGATCCACTTCGAGCGATTCGATGACGGATTCTACATCGAGGCGGAGACTTCAGGCCTGGAGCCGGGGTTCACTTACACCATCTGGGCTGGGGTTTTCAACGATCCGGGCGAATGCGCTGGAGATTGTGATATCTCTGACTTCGGTGTTCCCGGGTGGTCGATCCTGTGGACCGGGGTCGGGCTGGTGGCTGACGACGACGGCGAGTTAGAGTTCGAGGCGACGGTCATCGAGAATCAACCTGCCGGTGAAATCGTCACCGGACCTGGGTTGATCGACATCGTTAACGCCGAGATCCATCTCTTTGTCCGTAGCCATGGCCCTGCATCGGATGATCCTGCTGTGCTGGAAGCCCAGCTCTCCCTGTTGATGGGGGGCTGCGATATTTACGGTTGTGGTGTTCCGCAGTACGCAGTCCTGACGCGAGGCGACTGAGCGTCTGAGTTCAAGATCAGGATCAAGATTCCTTGTTCTTCACAACGGGTACCGACAGGACCGAACCGGGAGCCATCTCGATGGCGTCGAGGTGACCAGTGATGGTTTCTTCTCCATGATCGATGATGGCGTGAATGTGTAGATTCGATCCGTGATGAGTCATCACTCCGTGCTGGTCCTTTGCGAAGAAACCGATCACCTTCAATGCGGTGGACTTGCCCTGGGTTCGCCACGGCTGATCTTCCGGGGCAAGATCTGGAGTTGCGATGGGGCAGAATCCGTTGATCACATGCAACTCATAGCTCTCTGCAACACCCTCGATGATGAAGGGGAAGGGCGTGTCGCTGTCGATGCCATGAGAGCGGGCAACGGTCTCGATGGCTTGCTCCATAGGCACGGAGTCGGGCAGGGTGTCGTGGTGCCATTTCTTCACATGAGAAAGCGTCATCAGGGTCGCAGAACCAGGATTCGCATCATCTCTGGTGGTGGAAGCGCTGATTCCATCCGAGGTGGTGGCGACGAAAATCTGGCCATCGAAGACGGTGATCTCTCCCTGTAGCTCCGTCAGCGCACCGACGCCGATGGCATGGGGCTGCTGGCGAATCTCCTCGAAGGAGATGCGCGAATGCGTGTTCCCCAACCGAAGGACATCTCGCATGCCGCCGTACTGTTCGACGAGATCGTGACTACCAGCACATCCGCAAAGCGAGATGCCAAGGATCATGAAGCGGATCATGCTGAGGCGACCTTTCGATGCAGGATGAACAATGCGGTCAGTACGTCTCTCCTCAAACGTTGAACAAGAAGTGGCACACATCCGCATCTTGCATGATGTATTCCTTGCCCTCGACGCGTAACTTTCCCGCCTCTCGGATGGCCTTCTCCGATTTGTACTCTTCCATGTCGGCGATCGAGTAGATCTCGGCGCGGATGAATCCTCGTTGGAAGTCGGTATGGATGACGCCGGCGGCTTCCGGTGCCGTGGCCCCCTTGGCGACGGTCCAAGCTCGGATCTCCTTCTCTCCGGCGGTGTAGAAGGACTGCTGTCCGAGCAGTTGGTAGATGGCGCGAGCCAACTTGGCGAGTGCCGGTTCGTCCATGCCGTAGTCGGTGAGCATCTCGAGGCGATCGGCTTCATCGAGTTCTGACAGTTCTTCCTCGATTCGGGCGCAGACGGGCACCGCCTGGCTGCCGCGTTCGCTGGCCAACTCTCGCACAGAGGTGGCCATGGCTCCTTTCCCTTGAGCATCGTCATCGGCGACATTCATGACGAACATCTGCTTCTTGGTGGTGATGAGTCCCAGTCCCTTGAGCACACCGGGTGTTCGCGGATCCGATCCTAAATCGACCTCACGGGCGGGGCTGCCTTCCGCCAGTACCGGGTACAACTTCTCCAGCAGGGCTAATCGGAGGATCGCTTCATCTTCTCGACTGCGGGCCGCGCGCTTCGCCTTGTCGAGGGCACTTTCTACCGTCTGCAGATCTGCCAGTACCAGTTCGATCTCGATCGTCTCGATGTCTCGCAGCGGGTCGATGGTGCCGTCGACATGAGTGATCTCCTCGCCGCCCGGGGCTTTCTCGAAGCAACGCACCACCTGGATGACGGCATCGGTTTCACGGACATGGCTGAGGAACTTGTTGCCGAGACCTTCTCCGGTACTGGCACCGCGCACTAGGCCTGCGATGTCGACGATCTTCAGCGACGCAGGAATTAACTTCTGCGTTTCGATGTGGTCTTGCAAGATCTGTAGGCGTGGATCAGGGATGGGCACCACGCCAATATTGGGTTCGATGGTGGCAAAGGGATAATTGGCTGCGTGCGCGCCGGCGGCGGTTAGCGCATTGAAGAGGGTCGACTTGCCCACGTTGGGCAATCCAACAATTCCGGCTTCCATCTGGTGGCTACTCCTCGTGACTGGATTCAGTGACCTGGTCGCATCTGCACGATCAGAATTCGACGATCAGTGTCAGACGATGATCGATCAGGATAGCGTCAATTCGTCATGTTGGGTGCCAATTCGGACTCCATTACTCGATCGATCAGGAGGCCATCACTGCCGGGCCGGGCCCTGGATCTGCCGTGGTCGAATCTCTGGCACCACCTGCTCGCCATCGATGACACCGGGCTGATTGGCGACTCCCACCTGTTTTGGAGATTTCCCGACCCACTTTGTCTTCTTGCCCGTGACTTGCACCGAGCCACTCTTCGGATCAAAGGTCAAGGTCGTGAATAGGGAATCCTGGTAGGGGCAGGTGTATTCGATCCACGGATGGGCCTCATGAATTTCAGCGGGGTAACTGATATTTTTGTGACCTCCTCCGACCCACTGGTAGGAGGCGGAGTTGACGTGAAGGTGAGTGATGTCGCCGGTACGAATCAGATCATCGATGTGAGTATGACCGTTGATGGTGAGAAGGATTCGATCGGAAGCGCTATTGAGGATCTTTTGCACCTGCTCGGCATTGTCGATGCAGGATGGCCCCGCCAGTGGTTGGTGGCAGATGATCAGCATCGGACCCTGGTGGCTCTCGAGTTGCTTCTTCAACCACTCCCGCTGCTCCGGGCCGATGTGAGAAGGATAGCCGCCCTTGTGTTCGGGGGGTCGTTCGTTTCCATCGAGGACGATCAAGCGAAGGCCCTTCACATCCTTGGTGTAGTAACGACTCTTCAACTGCCACTCCTCGAGCAACTGATCAAAACTCACGCCACCGTCAGTGTCGTGGTTGCCGATGACATGGAGTGCTAGCGGGTGAGCCTTGCGAAACTGCTCGACGAGCGGGCGGTTCTGTTTTTTGGCCTGGGCGAAATCACCCAGTTGAAGGATGGCATCGGGGGGATCTGTGGCCATCGCCTCGAGAAAGGCATCGAGTCGCGCGGGAGCGTCATGCATCACATCGTGATGGAGATCGGCAATCAGGCCGATCTGTACCGGTTTGGCGAGGCTTCGGGTGGCCGCTTGCGCGGTCGACGACAAGGCCAGGCTACAGGCGGCCACTCCCATCGCTTGCAAGAATTGTCGACGAGGAAGCCGCACGATTTTCCGTTGCGAGTCGCGCTCCTGCTCAACCATGAATCACTCCCTGTCACGAGTTCGTCGATACGACTTCAGGGTAGTCGATGGAAGAGAGGGTCACGAGGAGCCTCCCTGGGGATTCCTGTGAGTGTATTCTTCTGGGGTCTCTGGTTCTACAACCGCTGGCTCGCCTTTGGTCGATGCACTCCAGCAAGCCGATCCCGAATTGCGAGCCAACAACTGGTTCTAGGATCTGCACGAAGAGCGGATCCGTACCGAGGAAAAAGTGGCCTTGGCACGGGGGTGACTCCAATGACATCGTCGAGGAGAACAATGAGCGGGTCGAACGAATGCCCATTCGCTTCTTTCCTTCTTTGGTCAGCAGGAGAAGAAGTAAGCACTACGAAACGAGATCGTTTGAGCGCGCCGCTGTGGCGGTCGATCGGTGGTCCCTTTCAGTGGCCCGGTGGGCGTGTTCAGATCTTCGGCATCTGCGACTCACAGCAATTTAGGTGAGTGAACTGAGAGGAACTGAGAGGAACAACATGGCAGGAATCGGAGCGGGCGTCCCCAGCGCAGGATCGCCGCAGTGGAAGGTTCAGTTGCGCCGTCTCTCAGTGATCGGGTGGATGGTGCTTTGTTTGAGTTGCGGCCAGCCAGAACGATTGAAGGATGAAGTTACAGGGGAATCACGGATGGAAGATCAGACCAGACCAGGATATTGCACATTGATGGTACTTCGTCACGCAGAGAAGGGATCGGGAGCCGATCCGGATCTGACGGAAGAGGGCCACCAAAGAGCGGAGGCACTGGCGCAACTTCTCGCCGGGCAGCCAGTCCATCGATTGTTGTGTACTGAATATCGTCGAACTCGTCAGACCCTCGAACCGCTCTCTTCCAAGGTGGGTGTGGAAATCGAAACGATTCAGGCCAGCGATGCCCCGGCCTGGCGAGAAGCGATGGCCAGGATCGGTGCCGAGGAGTGTGTGGTGATCTGTGGTCATCAGAATACCGTGCCGTTGTTTGTCGAGGAGGTCGGGGGATCGATCGGTGGCACCGAGAGAGTCTCGGGGCAGAACTGGATTCCGGGACATGTCTTCGATCGGCTGTATATTTCTTGCTGGCCGGCAGGGGATCCATTGCCGTCGTCTGCAGTTGTGACACAAGAAGTACAATATGGCATCGAATGTAACTAGTTAGAGATTTGAGCCAAGTCGTGGGTGCGATAGGATAGATAGTTCCTGTGCAAAGGCGCTGCTTCTGAAACGCGCTGTTTCTGAAACGCGCTGTTTCTGAAACGTGGTGCCTCTGATAACACTGTACAGGGAGTGGCTGCAATATCACTGGTTCGAAATGTGGCCTCGACACACGGCTGCGATAGGCGGCTTCGATATGAATACAACGGTCACTGTGGCATCAGAATCGCAGGGACAGATTAGAAATGAGGATTCCATGATGACCCGATTCAAAAATGCGTT
>JAPKAM010000044.1 GCA_028825265.1 Planctomycetota bacterium | reverse complement strand
GATCCTGCGTAGATACCAATCTGTAGATCCTGTGTCGATCCCAGGGGACACCGGGACCAAGACCCATTCTGCACCGGTAGGGGGGCGCTGTCAAAGCAGCGTATCCGGTGGTTTGGGGCAAAAAAGGGGATGCCTGGTCCGAATTCGGACATCGGTGGGATCTGGCCGGGAGAGTCGCCCCGGCCGGGCGGGGTCAGGCGGGAATCGAGGCTCTAGAAGCGGCGTGGGAACAGGTTGGAGCCGCCACCATAGGACTGGGCGATCCGCAGTACCGCATCCATCACCTGCTCTTCAATCGCCTCCAGCGTCCTCAATCCGGTCTCGGTGTCGAGCCCGATGGCCTCGTCGATCTGTTCCGAAAGTTGTCCGGCAGTCTCGAATAACTGGATGATGAACTGAAGACTGGTGGGCCGGTCGATCTGCAGAGGAATACAGTCGATCAACTGCTCCAACTCCCCCGCTGTGACCCTTTTGGTTTCGGTGTTGGCCACTAATCCGGGTCGGTGGATGGCCACCGTCAGGCCACGCAGCGGCAGCCCAGAGCGATTGAGAATCGAGTGAGGGGTACCTGCGGGAACCACCACAGCATTACCGGGCGTCAGATCGACCTGTTGTTCTCTCAGTTGTACCAGTCCACGCCCCTCGAGCGAGATCACCATCTCCTCCTGAGATGCGTGTTCTAGCAGTGGAGTGCTTTCGCCATCCTGTAGAGTCACTTCCCACAGTTCGAGTACTCGACTCGGAGAGGTGGCGGTAGGGTCATCAAAGCGTTTCCAGGGTCGAATCTTCATGGCGAACTCCCTCCGGAGAATCTCTCCTCCGGTGAAGAATCCGATGACATCGCCTCCACGGTCCACCCGGGATCCCAATCAGCCCCTCTGCCCAAGTACTACATCGCCCCCGACAGCCTCAAGAAGGCCTCAAGAGCACCTTTAGCACTCCTGATTCGGCACCCCGTTGGAGTCCTGCCACGCCATCTTCCAGAGAAAATTCGCCATCGATCAGATCGCGTGGATCGATGCTTCCATCGGAGAGAGCCGCCAGCGCCGGGGCGAAGGGACCACAACGAGAACCGACCAGTTGGATCTCATCGACCACCAGAGCCGAGGCGTCCAATTGCAGTGGACCGGCGTAGGTACTCTTCATCACCAGCGTCCCCTGCGGTCGCAACGCTCGCCTGGCCACTTCGAACCCGGAAGCGTTTCCGGTGCAATCGATCGCCACATCAAACCCCTGCTCCTCGATCCTCGTCCGATCGACGGTGCCCTCAATCTGGTACTTTTCCAGCAAGACCAGTTTTCGCTCATGGCGCCCCAGGACTATCGGCGAGAGATGCTGACGAGCCAGCACTCTGGCCACCAATTGCCCCAGTCGCCCATCGCCCACCACCAGGCAGCGATCACCGGGACACAGATCGAGCTGCTCTGGAATCCGCATCGCCGCCGCCAGAGGTTCGGTGAAGACGGCGCATTCATCCGGCACCCCATCGGGTACCGCCAACAGGTTGCGTTGCGGCAACAAGAAGGAATCGGCGAAGCAACCGTTGCGGCCGACGATTCCCAGCACGGTGCGCTCACGGCAATGGTTGCCTCGCCCCGCCTGACACGACCGGCAACGGCCACAGGTCGAGTTGATCTCGCCAACGACCCTCTGACCGAGCCATTCGACGGGCCCCTCCTCGACCATGCCGACGAACTCATGGCCCAGCACTCCGCTGAAGGGATAGTAACCAGCCATCAACTCCAGGTCGGTGCGACACACACCCATCAGAGTCGGGCGTATGCGAACTTCGTCGATCGGCAATTCAACTCGTGGAAGATCACCACGAAGGGTCAGTTTTCCATCATCAAGCCAGATTCCATGCATTGCTGTTCCTCCCGCAGATAATTCCTCCCGCAGCTGGGGTGTGAGGACCCTGCCACTTCACTCGAACCACGAATTCGTGCCTCGCCCAGTCCGTCGATCGACCTGCGAGGGCGACCGGAAGGAAAATCCCCCCTCAGCATCCGCTGTCGAGCGGATCCTCATCCAGCGAAGCCGCAAGCATAGCCTTGAGTTCCTCGGTACGAATTGGCTTTTGCAGGAAGCCCGCAATCGACCCGCTGAAATCATCGAGACTGATCTCGTTGGGAAAGTAGCCAGACATCAGGAAAATCGGCTTCTCAAAGCCCAACTTGAGCAATTCTCCGACCAGTTGATCCCCTCTGAGGATCGGCATCACGATATCGGAAAGAACCGCGTCAATCTCATCGGCCTGCTGCTGGATGATTTCCACCGCTTGCTCTCCATTGGTGGCCAAGAGAACGTGGTAGCCCAGTGAGCGGAGCATGAACTCGAGGGTATTTAACACCTCTTCCTGATCTTCCACCAGCAAGATGGTTTTGGGACCGGAACTCAAGTCTGGTCGCCTGACCGATTCCACTTGCTGGCGCGATTCAAGCTCAACAGCGCTCCTCGACGGGAACAGAATCGTGAAGGTGGTGCCGACCCCCTCTTCACTCTCAACATACACCGTCCCATCATGATTCTTGACCAGTCCGTAGACCTGGGACAGTCCCAGGCCAGTGCCCTTCCCGACAGGCTTGGTCGTGAAGAAAGGATCAAAAATCCTATCGACCATTGCAGAAGGGATACCCACCCCATCATCTTCGATGCAGAGACGGACCCAATCCCCGACAGGAAACGCTCCCCACTTCCGGCCCCCCTGCTCGATCTTCAAATGATCGGTACGGATGGAAATCGTGCCACCATCGGGCAACGCATAAACCGAATTAAGCAACAGATTGGCCAGCACTTGCTGGAGTTTGGTCGAGTTGAACTCGACGAGGGCAGCGCCTTCCGCGAATTGCTGCTTGATCTCGATCGAACTGGGAACACCGCTACCGAGCAACTTGATCGTCTCGGCAATGAACTCCACGAGGTCGATTCGCTCTGACTCCGTATCCACCTTCCTGCTGAAGTCGAGGATCTGCCGGATCAATTCGGCTGCCCGATCTCCCTGTAGCAATATTCGGTTGGAGTATTCGCGAACCGTCTCCGTTAGTCCTTCAGACTGCAAGGTGAGTTCGCTGTAGCCGACGATCACAGTGAGCATGTTGTTGAAATCATGAGCGATTCCCGCAGCGAGTTGACCCACTGTGGTCATCTGTTGATGTTCCTGGAGAGCCTTCTGAGATTTGCGCACATCGGTGACATCGCGCAGCACCACCACATACTCCTTCTCATCATCCTGCTGGTTCGGCACCAAGCGGGAGGTCAATTCAAAGATATGTGGGGAGTCATCGACGGTCGCGGTCAACTCGAAGGCCGCCAATCCGCTGTCGATGAGAACTTGCTGCCGTTCCAGGCCGGGAAACTGCACCGTTGAACCAATCTCGAAACTCGAGTTACCCAGTTTCAACAGATGGTCACGTGCGGCGGGATTGACGAAACGCAATCGGTGCTGATCATCCAGCAGGCAAACACCTTCCAGCAGCGACGCGACCATCCCAGCGAGGCGTTGTTGGCTGGAACGGTACAGCACCTCACTCTGCTCCAGTTCCTGGTAGGAAACCTGAACACGACTAGACATGTCGTTGAAACTACGGATGGTACGAGCGATCTCATCGGTGCCGGTGACTTCCACCTGGTGGCCCAGATCACCATCGGCAACGGTACGGGATGCTGTTTCGAGTCGAGCCAGTTCACGGGTCAGGTAGTTCCCCAGCATCAGTGAAAACAGCGCCACCAGGCACATCTCGACCAGAGCGATCAGACCGAGTCGTTGCAGCGAATCGTTGCGGAGTCTGTCCAGTTCGTCGGTCGAGATGCCCAGTTCGATCGAACCGACCACCTGCTCGGACTCCTTCAACTCTTTTCTCAGGTCGTAAATACCGTCATCCACATCTTCTGGTTTTTCATCCACTTTCCTCGCCTCGGAAAGGAGTTCTGGATCACCTGCGGCGGCGAGTAGGACGCCTCCAAGACCACGGATACGGGCGTAGACAAATCCTTCATTTTTCACCGCCGAGTTGACGAACTCTACGAGGGTGGCCAGATCGTGACTATGAATCGGGTTCTTGGCAGTGGTGGCGAGCAATTCAACCGCTGACTTGCCGCGTTTCCCCAGTTCTTGCAGGGTTGAATCTTCAAGGGTTCGACTACTGCTCCAGACCAGCAGAAGTAGCAAGAAGCCCTCGATGGCGGCAATCCCAAGAACGGTCTTGAGACGGAAAGACATATCACACTCTTTCAAAGACGGACAAAGAGTTCAATCAGTCGCTCAATTCGTTCGGTGTCAGGTTCAGGTCCCTGACATCTTGCCAGTCAGTGCTTTCGGCGAGTTCGATGCCGGCAAATTTAATGGATCCCAGCAATTCAAGACCGACCTCTGAATTTTCGAGATCGATCAGAGCCGATGCAATTCGATTCCTGGTCTCCAGGTCGATGGAGGGAAGGATGGCGAAAGCATGAGGAGTGTACTTGGCCGTCCTGTGAATGATTTTGAGTTGGGAGGAAACTTCCTCGTCGACATTCTTGAAAGTGCGGACGATGCCCCCCCCTGCGACATAGAGCCCCTGAACGATGCTGCGATACACCGAATCATGTGAAGACACGTACTTGCGAGAGAAATCGATCCCCTTGTTTTCCAGATCCTTGGCGGGCAGTTTGGTCGCCGCGAATGCATCGGGTGCGGGGAAAGCTAGGGTCTGACCCTGGAGAGGTTTCAACTGATCATCGATCACCAAGTCTTTTCGAGCGACCAGGATCCCCTGGATCTTCTTATCCTTTTGCTTGGCCAACGCAATGTAGCCGGGGGCCTCATGAAACTGAGTGTAATGAAACGGATTCATGTAAGCGATGTCGTACTTTCCATCCCGGCAGTTCTTCTCGAATTGAGGGATATCGACTGCGGTCTGGAAAACCAGTTGAACACCGGCCTTCTCGCTCACTCGCTCCATGATGGGGATCCACAATCGAGCGAGTTTGCTGGCCGATTGCTGCGGGACAATTCCAAAGGTCAGGGTTTTGACGGGCTTCTCAGGATTCGTCACCGACTTTGTCACACCGCTCTCAGCCACACCGCTCTCAGCCACACCGGTCAGCACGGGGGTTGGCTTACCCGAATCGCATCCGCACAGAAAATTGCCACAGAAAGCAATCGTCACCAGTATTCGGAAAATTGATCTGAAAATGTACATTCGATGGCCCTTTCCACTCGGGTCCAAGAAGCAAAGTGTATCCCTCACACGATCGAGATCATACCAATCGCGTCTGGATGGATGGTCAAGAGCCGGTGAAATTCAGGCCGTCGCTGAGAGGGCGGGGACTTGCCCCACCAGGTCGTTCCATTTGGTCGGATCGAGACCCGCTGAGATCCACTGACAAAGCACCGGCAAGAATGCAGAGGGGACTCCAGCGATCATATTCTGGGCGACGCAGACCCGATCCGCCTCATCGATGTGGGTGAACCACCACGGCATCATCTCCTGCATAAACTCGGGCGAGCAGAACTCCATGATCCTGCCGTCGAGCGCCCAGATCTCGGCCGCCTCGAAGTGCTCCATCATGGCCGGCATGATCTGCTTCTCCTCACCGTCAAGGTGAGTCAACAGCAGTTCCTGGAGCGTCGCCAGGTCGCTCCCAATGTCGGTGGAGTGGCCGCCCGCAAGAGTCTCCACGAGAGTTTCGATTTGACGGTGCTGGTCTACGCTGGCACCGGTCGAGCCGGGAGCCCGCTCCTCCAGCGGAGGGAAGAAGAGGGTATCCTCCAGTTCCGAATGTTTTTCAAGGATGCGAGCGAAGCGTGGAAAGTCGCTGGCGAAAAGGGCTTCTCCGCCTCCGATGATCCGCGCCAGATCACGGCGCAGGGCACGATGGACGTAGACGAAGTTGTCCGCAACCGCCGCATATTTCTCAGGGTCGTACAACGTTGGATCCCCTCCTGGGCGACGAGTCGCCAGCCTTCATCAAAGACTCGCCATCAGGGTCTTCTTGTCCCAGTAGGACCGAACACAGGAGATCAGCCCCTCCGGGTTGACGGTGAAGACCGAGACTCCCTCGAAGGTGAGTTCCTTGTCCTTGGTGCGTAACTTTGCCACACCGGTCCACCGGACCGCGGCCTCGTTACCCGCCACGAACATGTCATCCTCGGTGAGTGCCATCTTCTCGAAGAAGCCAGAGAGCGCCTTGAAGTAGTTGGTCGACTTGTCGCGGACCAGCAACGGCGGCGTACCGACAGGATCCCAGCTCAACGCATCGTCGCTGAAGAGTTCGAGCAACTCGTCGACCTGCATGCTTCGCAGGCACGAGAAGTACCCGCCGACGATCTCAGCGATCTGTTCCTTGCTCAACTGCTCGGGGGGCGCCGACTTCGGCGCCTCGGGCGGATTCTCTCCGAGGTACTGAAGCTTAAGGTTGTCGATCTCCGCGTCATCTGCAGGGGGCGCGCAATGAGAGGGTGCATACTCGGCGACGTATTCGCGCAAATGCTCGGGGAGATCCTCATAACTGTCGATCCGCGCCGCAGTGGTCTGCATGAATCCATCTCCCATGCCAGCGAACGCTGGCAGGGTGCCGTAACGGTTCATCACCATCACATCGGCGACATCAGGAGCGGTCGAACCGTTGTAGGCCTCGTTGAACCAGACCTTACCAATCGGTGTCTCCACCTCGCCGTAGAGGGTCCAGTAGAAGAAGGTCGTCGCTCCGGAACGCTTGGCGAAGACCTTGTCATTGCTGACCTTCGCCAGCCCGTAGTGACCATTCTGGTGTGGCCCACTGAGGCCCTCGGTGTGAATCACCACTCGACGATTCTTCAATTCGAATTGAGCGACGATGTAAGGGTATTCGCGGATGATGTGGCGGCCATCATCCTCCTGTAGGATCTCGCCAGTGTCGGGATCGCGGTAAATCACCAGGGTCCGGCAGACCGCCTCCGCATGGTTCCCTTCGATCTTCACCAGTCGATTACTCACCAGAGCCTCGACACCGGCGATGATCTCACCACCGGGTTGGCGATAGAGTTTACCGACGCTGTGATAATAGATCGGGTCGCCGTCACCGACATCGAAGGAGATGAACTCCTTGAAGGTCTCGGGATCAAAACCGTGGTCTGCATCCTCCGATGCGGTCTCTCCGCCAAGTTTTACAATTTCCATGGTGTCACACTCCTGATCCCACTCTGGTCCTGATCATTGTTCATACTGCTGGTACGAATCGAGAGATCCAACGCTCGGATCACTGGCCTAGCTGTGGACTCAGGCCCTCTTGCGTCTATTAGATACGAGCGGAAGGAAGTTCGCGAGGGTGCGAATCCAGCTCCCCTCCAGTTCCTCGAAGAGGCTCTGGTTGAACGTAAATGCTTGCTTGGCCTCCTCGATAACCTCCTGCGCACGTTCCTCACTCAGAGGCAACTGACTGAGGCGGCTGCGGTACTCGTTCTTGAACTCCCTGCTGTTGTCGATTTCATCAAAATCGAAGAAGGTCAGACCGTTACTGCCTTCGAGACCCAACGAACGGCGAGCGATCTTGGAGATCACCTGACCGCCGGAGAGATCTCCTAGGTAGCGGGTGTAACTGTGAGCCACAAGCAAGGTCGGGTCGTTGGCTCCCAGCCAGTGAATACGATCGACATACTCGCTGCGAGCCGGAGTACTGCGAACCTGGCTGCGCCAGTCCGCTCCGTAGAGATATTCGAGATCCGCCTCGAGCGCCGCTTTTCGACTCAATACTGGGAAGTAGACGGGGCCCACCATCGGGTGATCCTGGTGACGATCGAGTTCCTCTTCCAGAGCGCAGTAAACCAGGTACATTCCCGCCTGCATGTTGCCGAAGCTCGCGAGGTCCATCACGCCCTTCAAGATCCCCTTGACGAAGTTGGTGGACTCGGCGAAACGGTGTGCCTGGGCGGTCTCGGCCCGCAGCCTCTGAGCGAAGGTGACATCCTCTTCCTGGCCGCTGGCCCCCTCGATGGGAGTGTCGACGCGCCCGGTTCTGGGCTCAGCAACCGGAGTTTGCACCGGAGTTTGCACCGAGTTGGAAACCACTTCTCGGTCCCTCTCGCCGTTGTTCTTGGAGTCCGTCATGTTTCACCACCTTACCGTCGTCCAGACGCCGGGTGCGGCCCCGGTAATCCAGCAGGCGCTTGCCCGCTAAAGATGGATCCGTAGCCGCAGAGAAACCGGACAGGAAAACCGATCAGAAATGCGGGTCGGCAAGAAAGTCGCAGCGGAAACCCGCGTCTAGATCGACCCTGGGGCTCAATGAAGCCCGTTTCCCCTCAAATTGGCCACGCCCTCCACTCCCGGAAAATTCGGGGGTGGAGGGCGTGGAGACGAACTCCCTGAGGAGCGGTCCAGATCGAGCGACGCGGTTAGCCGCCGATTCCCAGATAAACGACCAGGCCGGGGACCACTAACCACAGGAGACCCTTGACAGTGAAAAAGATCAGACCGTAGACACCAAAGCGCTTCACCAATGTATTCGAGGTCATGATTCACCACCTTTCGCTTCTTCAATTCCGGGGCGAGTCCCGGCGACCCAGCAGACTCATGCCCGCTACCTATGGATCCGAAAGGAAGGTAGAGCCGGACAGATTATATTAAAAAGAGTCTGTGTGACCGCTGACGCTCTTTCGCGAGCCTGTCAAATCATCCGGCAAAGCAGGGTCTGCCGCGCAATTCAGGCTCAGCTCTCGAAACTTACGCATTTCAGAGGGTCATCGGTGGGATCGATCGCATCGGCCAGGTTTGGCGCAAGGTTTGGTGTGCACAATGGTGTGTGTGTCGGAAAGAAAAAGGTGTGGGTCCTGCAGGACTCGAACCTGCGACCAACGGATTATGAGTCCGTCGCTCTAACCAACTGAGCTAAGGACCCACCGATCCTTCTTCGATCCAGTGCCGCCAGTTGGCAGCGGCCAGCAGCACAGGATGGCGTTATGAAGGCGGCGGAACAAGAGCAGGTTGAAAACTCTCCGATCCATCCAGCAAGGGTCAGACCTTGAGCCGGATTCTCCCCAACAATTCCTCCAGGGTCGTCACCACCTCATCGATCTGGGCCGGCTTCAATCGTGGGTGCAACGGCAAGGCGAGCATCCTTGGTGAGCGTTGTTCGGTGCAGAGCAGCGCAGCCGCTGGAGCCTGATCGTAGGGGCCAAAGGAGACGATGGAGGGGAAATAAAGACCAGTCTCGATGCCCTGCTCGGTCAGCGCCTTGCACAACGGAGCACGCCAGCGGGGATCTTCGAGCAGTACGACAAAGGCGAACCAACTGCGGCGATCGCCTTCGACATGAATGGCCGGCGTCGGTGCAGCGCAGATTCCAGAAATCGACTCGATCCGTTCCAGGTACTTATGGGCCAGATCCTGACGTCGTTCGACCAGCGAGTCGAGACGTCGCCACTGGCTGCCTCCGAGTGCCGCCTGCATCTCGGTCAGGCGGAAGTTGTAGCCCTCCCCCTCGAAGGCGAAGCCGGCGCCGGTGCGGCCCTGATTGGCCAGTTGCCGCACTCGATCTGCCAGTGCCTGATCACGACAACTGACCAGCCCCCCCTCGCCCATCGTGATGATCTTGTTGGGGTAAAAACCAAACACCGCCGCATCCGCCGACGCCCCACACGGTCGGCCACCCTGGCGAGTCCCGAGTGCCTCGCACGCATCTTCGATGACGGGCACACCACGATGCTTGGCCCACTCGACGATGGCGTCGATGGGAACCTGGACTCCGAGCAGATCGACCGGGATCACCGCGCGGACATCATCGCTCCACGCCGCCTCCAATTGTTCGACACCGACACATAGAGTCTCAGGGTCGACATCGCAGAAGCGAGGCATGGCGCCGACGGCGCGAATGGCATGGGCTGTGGCGATGAATCCGAGCGCCGGCGTGATCACCTCACCGCCAGAAACACCGAGCGCACGCAAGGCCAGGATCAGGCCTGCGGTGCCACTGCTGCAAGAGACGGTGGGTCGACCGAAGGTGTCGGAGGCGAGTTGTTCCAGTTGCTCGGTGGCCGGACCGCCGGCCAGTCGACCACTTCGTAGCACCGCATCGACGGCAGCACGGTCGTGGTGATCGATGTCCGGAGAGGAAAGGGAGATGCGCCAGTGGTGGGTTGCCCCCGCCGCCGCCGCTGTCGCCGTGGCGTGGTCGGGAATCGAAGCTCGATCCTCGACCGGTATCACCCGCTAGACACTCGGTGGAGCAGCAGTGTCAGAAGCATCGGAATTGACCTGGGGAGCGGGTTGCATCTTTTCCTTCATCATACGGCCCGCCTTGAACTTGACCGTGACCTTCTCAGGCACCTCGATGCGAGCCCCGGTGCGGGGATTCCGAGCGGTCCGAGGGGCCTTTGATTTCGGTTCAAAGACGCCAAAGTCACGGAACTCGAGACGATTCCCGGAAGCCAGTTCAGCGATGATTTCATCGAGAAATCCCTGGATGACTTCCTTGGCCTTCTGTTGCTGGACCTTGGTATTTTCGGAGATCCGCTGGACCAGATCACGTTTGGTGATGGTATTCATGGAGCGAGCTCCTTGCCGAACTTGAGACCCACCCTGTCGATCAAAAAGATCGAGCCACCTCAAAGCAGAGATCATCCTATAGACCACTGTGGCATATGGGTTTGTGACTATCGAGGCTAGCACGCAGCGACCACTCCCGCAACGAGCAGAATTGCCCTTTCCTCCGCTAAGGTAACGACTTACCGATTTGACCCAGGATGGGGTAAAAAGAGCCTCTGGAGCGTTTCCTGCCCCCACCGGGGCCTGAAACGATCCAGAGGATCAGGGATGGATCAGAGGCTAAAGGAGGTTCAGGACGCTTTCTTGCTGCCCGCTCCCTTGGTCGCCGCCTTGCTGGTGCTCTTGCGGGGGGAGGTGGGGACGGCGCCACAACGAGCCGATCCGGCTCGTGACTGGACCGGGCGGCTGTATCCCAGTCCCTTGGCGACTCCGAGGACATCTGTCCAGGAAAGGAACAACTTATCGTTCTGTTTCTTGAAATTCTCGATGGCGCGAACGAACTCGAGTTCTTCCTGGTTGAGCGACTTGGCCACGGGGTCTCCTGACTGATCTGTTCCGGGGGGGTGTGAGTCTCTACACCACTCTTCGGCAGTCCAGCGCAACAACTGAAGGCTCAGATCACCACATCACGCTCGGGCAGGGTCAGCGACAACTTCTCGACCAATTCCTGACACAGATCCTCGATTTCACCAGCGGCAGGACCGTGTGGATCGTGTCCAAAGATGGAAAGACCAAAAGATGGAGCTTCCGCCACCTTCACCCGCGATGGGATCAGCGTGCGGGTCAACTGGTCGGGAAAGTGAATCCGTAGTTCCTCCACCACATCGCGAGAGAGCCTGGTGCGAGAGTCGACCATCGTCGGGACCACCGCATTCCACTTCAGATCCGGATGGAGCCGCTCCTGCACCAGTTGGATGATCTTCATCAACTGAGCCATCCCCTGCAGAGCCAGGTACTCCGCCTGTACCGGGACCACCACCTCATCGGCGGCAGCCAGTGCATTGAGCGAGAGCAATCCCAGTGACGGTGGACAATCGAGCAGGATCAGATCGAAGTCATCATCGACCGAGGCCAACGCATCCCGAAGAAGCAGCTCACGACCCAATTCCTGCGACAATTCACCCTCGGCACCGGACAGATCGATATGAGATGGAACCAGGGAAAAGCCCTCCTTCGGCACCTCGAAAACGCACTCCGAAAGGGATTTCTCCCTGCGCAGTGCCGCCTCGATGGTATCGATCTCGATCCTCTCCAGGGAGGATTCCTCCAGCGATGGGGTCAACGACAGGGTCAGATGGGCCTGCGGATCGAGGTCGATCAACAGCACGCGAAACCCCAGTCGAGCCCAACCCGCCGCACAGTTGAGGGCCAGGGTGGTCTTACCCACTCCCCCCTTCTGATTGATGAATGCGATCCGCACATCACTGCGCTGGTCCGTCATCGGTGCTCCCCTCCCCAGGTTCTGGTGGCTGTCGACAACTCACGCGCCATCGCCGTTGGCGCCGTCACCACTGGACAATTGTGCCCGTCGTGATCGAAGTCGATGGTAATTTCAGGTGCATCGTCCAGCGGGAACTGCGGTAACAGCCCCATCCCGTTCTTCCTCGATCTCTTGCAGCGCACGCGACCGGCCTGTTCTTTGCGACTCATCGAGGGAGGACCGAGCCATCCTCTCATCGACCCACCTCTGGATCAACTGCTGGAGTGCCTATCGAGCCTGTTTCCGATCATCTACGAGGAGCGACCTCCGCCAGGAGGGTTCCAGACCCGAGCCAAAGTGATCCTGGCCCACTCTTGTTGCGTAAAAAAAATCCACGACGGCCCTGGTCGTGGCAAACCACCTCAAGTCGGAGTGCCGATGGGGATCCAGATGTTGGAATGGCCCGCTGCCCAGAGTACGGTCTAGCCGATTCCGCAACCACTCCGCATGTCGGTCGAAGTCGCCGCTGGATGTGGCTCTCCCTCATCTCTACCCTCGGGACATGGAGATGCTGAACTGCTGCCGACTATCTTTTGCACTCGCCGCACCGGAGCGACTCGACCCACGTTCAGCCCTCGACAAGGCTCTCGAGTGGGCCGTGGAGCACAACGCCCTCTTCAGCGTCGAGCAGGCGATTCTGCTGTCGATCCCCTACAGCGGCTTCCCAGCGGCGGTAGAAACGCTTGGCTGGCTTCGTCAAAAACACCCGCAGGCGCAGCCCCCCCCGGAGCCCGTGCCAGACTCCGCCACGGAAAGCATCTTCCAGCAAGTTTATGGCGATGGCGAACCCAAGGTGCGCGCTTCCCTCCGACACCGGCATCCAGACCTCGAAGCCTGGATCATCGATTTCGCCTACGGCACGGTGATGTCATCGAGTTCATTGCCCACCGCCACTATCGAGGCGTTGGCGGTCTCCTCGCTGATCGCCCAGGGGCGCATGACGCCGCTGCACTCCCATCTGCGCGGTGCGTTACGCAGTGGACTAGCACCGCAATCTATCGTCACGCTGCTCGATTCTCTGCAAGATGTGGCGCTGCCGAGAGTGTTGCAGGAGGCGCGACAATTGCTACAGAAGGAATCCTCCCGACCGTGACTCCGCGCCCATCACCCGAGACGTAGATGCTCGGCGATGGCGGCGGCGATCCGTTCACTTTCTGGCCAACTAGCGACCATCGAAAGACGCACGTACTGTTCGCCGGGGCCGTGGCGATCGGGATCGCCGACCAGTGCGGCGGATGGAATCGTGACCGCCAGAATCTTCTCGTCGAGCAACGCTTCCGCCAGTTGAGTACTACTGACCCCATCGGGAGCGCGTTGCCACACGTACAGGCTCGCTTCCGGTTCACTGCGCGGTAAACCCGCCTGTTCAAAGGCGGAGACGAACAGATCGCGTCGCTTTCGATAACCATCGCGCATCTGGGCGACATGACTCTCGTCGCTATAGGCTGCGATGGCCGCTTCCTGGATGAACCACGGGGTGCCGGTGTCGATGTTGGCCTTCAACTTTCGGTAGAGAGCGATCACTCGTGGATCTCCCGCCACCCATCCCACTCGATAACCAGTCATCGCAGAGCGCTTCGACAGGGAATTGAAGACCAGCACTCCCTCCTTGCCCTGCTCCAGTGCCGAATGAGGCGGATCGCCAAAGTAGATCTCTGAGTAGGCTTCGTCGCTACAGGCGAGGATGTCGCGCTCGCGGCACCACTGCACCCAGCGCTTCAGATACTGAGGAGAGGCGACCCGTCCTGAAGGACTCGATGGCGTGGTCAACCAGAACATCTTGGCGCGCTCGGCGATGGCGTCGGGAATCGAATCCAGATCGGGAAGGAAGTCGGTCGCACGCTGGATCGGAGTAAAATACGCCTCTCCCTCGGCAAACAGTGTTCCACCACTATAAGGTGGGTAACCAGGATCGGGACAGATCACCACGTCCCCCGGATCGATCAACGCCTCGGGCAGATGGAAAATCGATTCCTTCGATCCCACCGAAGAGACAATCTCCGTCTCGGGGTCGATGGAAACGCCAAATCTTCCCTCGAACCAGTGAGCGACCGCCTGACGAAAGGGCTGGCTACCGGCGAAGGGTGGATAGCCACTGGCGGCGTGTCGCTCGATCCCCTCGGCACAGGCGCGGCGAATCAACTCGGGAGTGGCCGCCGAGGGATCGCCCATGCCAAAATCGACCGGCTGGAGCCCCTTGGCCCGTAACTGCTCGGTACGCTCCCGAACCGCAGCCATCGCATAGGTGCCAATACTGGAGATTCTTTTCGATCCGATCACCGTCGTCATCCTCTCCGGTAAGTTCCCATGATGGTCACGGGACATCGCTAATCCTCATCTTGATGGGGGTCGCTGGCAAGTGCCTCGACCGCCAATCTACAGCAGGCTTGAACTTCAAGGTCGAGACGAGTGGGTCTGCCAGATCATCAGCCCACGTAACAGGTGACAGCCATCTCCAAAGGTTCGCTCCCACGTCTCGGAATCGCTCGCCTCAGTCTGGGCGGAGAGCAGCACACCACTCGGATCCACTTCATCGACCATCCGAGTCTTGATCTGACTCGCCGCAGCGAGACTACTGCTGACCGCCCCCTCGACCTGCACCGCCGACAACAGATCGATCGCCCGGCAACGCCCCAACAGATCGAGACCATGACCGGCCAGTTTCATGCGAGCGAGGACCGAATGACGGGCCGCACGCCGTGGTGAGATTCCCGCCGCCAGCGCACGCTGCTCCTCATCGAGTCGGAATTGCAGTTCCCAGGGAATGCGCCGGGTGGTCAGGAGCAAGCAGCGAATCAGGCGCGGTCGATCCGCCGCCGTCAGGTAGCCCGCATCAAAAGACTCGACCAGCGCCGAGAGCAGATGCATCCCGCCGCAGGTGTAGGCCCAGGTACCGGACTGATCCGGACCCAGCGAACCATCGGGGCGAACCGCTCCCTCCCCATCGAGACAGCGCCTCACCAGCCGATCGGATTGCTCGACCGCCGTCAGCAGCAGACGGGCGATGGAGCCCAGATCGGCCTCGGCGGTGGCGGTCGAGGCGGGCACCTTCAACAGTGCAGCCGCCTCGATCAGCCACGCCAGATCGTTGATCTGCTGCCAATGGGTGGGCGTGGTGGTGGTCGCCAGTGCGCGCTCGATTCGTTGCCGAAGGTGAGGTGTATGAGTCGAAGGTAGCACCCAGGCAGCGGTGCGAAGCAACAGGTGTGGGTGCTGTTCCCCGCGGTGACCGTCACCGCCATGAAGCGGGATCGGCGCCGTGGAGTCCTCGATCAATGCGATCCATCGGGCTCGAACCGCGGAAAGACGATCCGCTTCAGGAAAGGCCAGCATCAGATGAGCTCCAGCCCATGGATCGGTACTGGCGAGTCCTGCATCGAGCAGTCGCGACGAAAAAGTCGCCGCTGGATCGAGCGATGAGGTCGGAGTGCAGCCGATCAGCAGCAGCCAGCAGGGCCAGATGAGCCAGCGCTGGGCCACACACCACTTTCCCTCTCTCGACATCGATCGAACTGGTGACGACAAGGTGCGCCTCCCTCCCTGTGCCATCAGATCGTATCGAGATCGTTGGAGCAAGGTTCCTTGCCCGCCGTGCCGTCCCGGGGCACTCTCTTGCCAGAAGGAGTCCCGATGATCTCGGTCCCCAGCCTGGCCCTAGCGAGCCTATCCTTACCGCTACTCGATGACCTGGTGCTACTGCTCCTAGGAGCGATGCTAGTGGCCCTGGTGACTCGACGGCTACGCATCCCGTACACCGTTGGACTGGTGGTCGCGGGCGCAGCCATCGGGTTCCTGCGTCACCAGGGCGCACTTCCGAGCGGTGCCGGTCACTTCGAACTGACCGAGGAACTGATCCTGCTGATCCTATTGCCGCCGCTCCTCTTCGATGGAGCGATGAATACCCCTTTCAGCAAACTGAAAGAAAATGGCACGCTGATCGCCACCATGGCGCTGCTCGGGACCCTCGGCTGCATCTTGCTCACTACCGCAGCGATTCGTTCGTTGACGAGCTGGGACTGGGATCTGTCATTACTTCTGGGGGCCATCGTCAGCCCCACCGATCCGGTCAGCGTACTGGCGATCTTCCGTGAACAAGGAGTCGAGAAGCGTCTCTCGACCATAGTCGAGGGAGAATCGCTGTTCAATGATGGCCTGGTGGTCGTGCTCTATCTGATACTGATGCGAGGTCTGGAACAGGGCTGGCAAGACATCACCGTGGGCGAGGGAATACTGACCTTCATCCACATGATCGGAGTCGGAGCTCTGGTGGGCTTATCGCTCGGCTCTCTGGTCAACTGGCTGATCGAACGCATCGATGAACACCTGATCGAGGTGCTGTTCTCGATTCTACTCGCCTACGGATCATACATGTTGGCAGAACGATTCGAGGCATCCGGAGTGATCGCAGTGGTTTTCGCCGGATTGATGGTCGGCAATGTCGGTCGCAAGACCGCCCTCAGTGCCACCGCCATCCTGAGCCTCGGTTTGACCTGGGAAGTGATCGCCTTTATCGCCAACTCGATCGCCTTCATCGCGCTCGGCTTCGCGGTCGATCCAGTGCTGGTGGTCGACAACTTCCTGCTGGTTCTACTGGTGTGGCTCGCCGCCACAGCGGCTCGAGCGTTGATGACCTATGCCATCTGCGGAACGGACCAGGCGGTGCGCGGGGCCTTTCCCCGATCGTGGCTTCATATCATTCACTGGGGAGGCCTGAAGGGAACGGTGCCGGTTGCGTTGGCCCTTGGAGTGGCCGGTTCGACCGCCCTCGTCGAAGTCGCACCTCGAATCCAGGCGATCGTCGCAGGAGTCGTGATGTTGTCGATGTTGATCCAGGGCACCTCCCTCAAGTGGTTACTGAGAAAGCTCAAGATCGTCCGACCACTGGTCGCCAGACGACGATGGGAACGACACCAGGCACGTTCCATCGCCGTCGAGACCGCCATCGAGGAGTTGGCCGATGCGGTCTCCAGTACCGAGATCGATCCGCAACGCATCCAGTCGTTGCGAGACCGACTGCTGTCGATCCGAGAAACCATTCGAGAAGATCTCAAGCAGGTGCTGGAAGACCACCCCGAATTTGCGGCAGAGCAGGTCAGAGATGTGGTCGTCCGACTCCTCCACCGCCAACGAGCAGCGGTAGAAGATGCCTATCGAGAAGGGATCCTGTCGGACGAGGCCTTGCAGGATGTCCAGGCGGAAATCGATCAATTACTGCTGGAAGAATTCCCCGATCCGGTGCCCGGGGGCCGCGACGATCGAGTCTCTTCGTGAACGAATCACAGTGGATCAAGACCTACATCCTGCCGCGCAGCGGTGCAACCTCCGGCTCCTTTCTTGGCCCCGGGGACGACGCCTCCGTCGGCCCCTCGCTGGCCACCGATTCACCGGTCCTGACCGTCGATGCGATGGTCGAGGGACAGCACTTCATCGGCGACTGGATCGACGATGAAACCCTGGCGCGTCGCTTGCTTCGCTCGAGCATCAGTGACTTGTCTGCGATGGGAGCCACCGCCGTCGGATTCTTGCTCTCGGTCGAGACCCCATGTCTTCCTGGCCGACTCGGAGATCGTTTCTGGAGTTCCATCGACGAGCAGTGCGAGCAACTCGGCATCACTCTTCTGGGGGGCAATGTCACCGCCAGCGACGGTCCCCTGTCGCTTCATTGCACCTTCCTTGGACGGGTCCAGAGCGGCCACGAGTGGCGCCGTAGCGGTGCGAAAAGCGGTGATCTACTGGTGGTGACGGGCGATCCGGGCATGGCTGCCCAGGCACGAGAACGAATCGCTGCCACGGCTGCAGTCGCTCGCCCCCCCGCTGCTGACGATCGCTGGAGTTCACCGATTCCACGCATCGAGGTGGCCCGTGCGTTGGCGTCCGCCGCCGTCGACGGTCCGATCGTGACCGCGGCCATCGATCTGAGCGACGGCCTGCACCTCGATCTGGAGCGACTCTGCCAGGCGAGCGGCCAACGGGCCACCATCGACATCGATGCGCTGGTTGAGACTGCGCTGGCTCCGACTCCCGATCAGGTGCTGGCGGGTGGAGAAGATTACGAGTTACTGATGGCGATCGATCCCGACTCCCTCGACCGCTTCGCACGGATCGCGGCGCAACACGCAACGCGCTGGCACCCGATTGGAGTCATCGAATCCGCGGCCAGTCCAGCAGCCACCTCCGATACGGTGCAGGTCAGGCTCGGCGGAACCGTATTAAAGCGCGAACCACGAGGGTGGGATCCCTTCGACCTGCAGCAACACTGAGTTCACTCCTCAGGCGCCCGCGCCTTCGATGGCGGGAGCCTCTTCGCCCGCTTCCAGGATCGCATCTTCGACGGCACTGCCCTCCTCTGGCTTGAGCAACGGGAACAACACCACATCTCGAAGATTCTCAGCACCGCACAGCAGCGCAACAATACGGTCGATTCCCATCCCCCAGCCAGAGATGGGAGGCATTCCATGTTCCATCGCCAGCAAGTAATCCTCGTCCATCACCATCGCCTCGTCGTCTCCCTCGGCATTGAGCTGAGCCTGCTCTTCAAGACGTTGCCGCTGGTCGATGGGGTCGACCAATTCGGAGTAGGCATTGATCACCTCCCAGCCATGGATCACCAGTTGAAAGCGGTCAGAGATGGTCGGTTTCTCATCATTCCTTCGGGCCAGTGGTGAAAGATCCACCGGATGCGATGTGATGAAGGTCGGCTGGGTGATGCTAGGACGAACCGTTTTTTTGTACAACTGATCGACGAGCGCCCCACGACCCATCTTCGACGCCCCATCGATGTGGATGTCCGCGCCTTCGAGAGCGGATCGCAGCGACTCCACATCGGGACAGGATTCGACCGCGATTCCAGTCTTCTGTTCGATCAACTCGAGCAGCGATAGCCTCGGCCATGGTCCGGAGAAATCGATCTCACCAGCGGCATGAGGCACTTGAAGCGATCCAGTGCATTGCTCGATGACATCCCTGAGTAACTTCTCGGTGAAGTCCATGTTGTCGATGTAGTTCCAATAAGAAGCGTAATATTCGAGCATCGTGAAGTCCTGCAGATGCGAGGGATCCATACCCTCGTTGCGGAACACTCGGGCGAACTCGAAGACGCGATCGAAACCGGCCACCACACAACGCTTCAGGTAAGTTTCAGGAGCGATTCTCAGATACACCGGCATGTCGAGGGCGGCATGGTGAGTTTTGAAGGGTGTCGCCAGAGCTCCCGATGGTTTGGTCTGCAACACCGGCGTCTCGACCTCATCGAATCCCGCCTGTTCCAGTCCATGACGAAGTGCGCGGATAAAATCACGGCGCAATCGGAAGCGAGATCGAGACTTCTCATCGGTGATGAGGTCGAGGTAGCGACGGCGATAGCGGATTTCACGGTCGGAGATGGCATGGAACTTTTCTGGCATCGGGCGCAACATCTTGCCGAGCAATTGCCATGACGCCCCACGCACCGTCAATTGTCCAATCTTGGTGTGATAAGTTTCGCCCTCGATGCCGACGAAATCACCCACATCGACCAGTTTGATGAAGTCGGTGTAGGACTCCTTGCCGATTCCATCTCGCTGAAGAGAGCACTGGATTCGACCGTTGACATCTTGCAGGTCAAAGAAGGTCAATTTGCCAAAATCTCGTCGGCTGACGATGCGTCCACAGACTCGTACGGCCGCCAGCCCCGCTTCGAGCCGGGCCGCTTCCTCGGGTGTGTGAGTCCGTTCCCAGCGCTCTGGATACGGCTGAACGCCCTGATCCCGCAGTTTCTGGATTTTCTCGATCTTGATCTCACGGATCCGCTCTTCTGACACGATTCCCCCTGACTCCGGCACCCGTACAGCCCCACCTGAAACTACCCTGACCAGGCCTGATCAGGCCTGGTGCGACCCGGTCTCGACCCCATGGGTGGCAGTAGAGTTCCGGTCCTGCCCAGATCCTAGCCCGCTCCAGCACGGCGGTCAAAGAGACCCGGATCGGGTTCGTTGACTTGGGAGCCGAAGACACTTACTCTTCTTGCTTCCTGTCGGTGCCTCAAAGGGGATCGAAGGAGAGCCTCGGAAAGAAAACCCGCCGTATTGGACCGCATCATCGGGTCCAGTGTCCGGCCGCCAGAGAGAGAAGAGAGGGAGGGACCATGAATCCTAGCTCCAGAAATCGAACTTCACGTAATTTCGTCTTGCTGCTCTGCCTTGGAATGACGCTGGCCTTTGCCGGATGTTCCTCGGGGCCCAAGAGCACCGTTGCGTCCAGTCTTTACTGGAAGCGAGTCTTCCGCCAGATGGGCGATGACCTTCGGGCCGCGCGCACCGATATTGATCGGATCGTCTGGGATCTCGACGATCGCCCGATCGAACAGTACTAGTCGAATAATACTAGTCGAACAATACTAATCGAACAGTTCTCAGCGAGGATTCTCGATCGAGGATTGCGACGATCTGCGTATCGTCCGATGTTTCCGATCATGTCAGGCCCGGATGCTCCATCATCCTGGCCTGATTTTTTGTCCGTAGAACCGCCCTCCAGGGAAAGGATCATCCCTGTTCTTCTTGGTGTTTCAAACGGCCCTCTGCTGCGGCTGGGATGTCGCTTCCTGACTCGACCGCCGACATCACCTGCTGGACCCGCTCCAGTGCCAGCGATTGTTCCCCGGCTGAATACCATTCGATGGGTAACTTGCGAGCCCATGCCATCTGGGCGCGAACCAGCGCACGCGTCTTGACCTGGATCGTCTCGAATTGTGCGACCGGATCGGTCCCCTCACGGAGTGCCGTTGCGATCTGCTGGTAACCGATCGACTGCGCAGCCGTGCGACTCCAGGGAGGATCGTGATTCGCCAGTAACTGCTCGACCTCCGCCACCCAACCCGCCTTGAACATCACCTCGATTCGCCGTGCAATGCGCAGGTGAATCTCTTCACGAGGGCGCTGCACCCCGAGCAGCAAAGTTCGCTGTGCATCGATGATCGGAACCCTTCGTCGGTGCCACACGGTGATTGGCTCACCGCTGACTTCGAACACCTCCAGTGCCCGGATGATGCGCTTGTGGTTATTGGGATGAATCTGACGTGCCGCTTCCTCATCGACCTCTGTCAGTCGCTGGTGAAGAGTTCCTGCAGGCGCGGTTTGCCCCTCCTGGGAGAGGCGCCGGCGGACCTCTGGATCCGCACCAGGCCCGGCAAAGATCCCCTCTCGCAGGGCGTGAAGATAGAAATTGGTACCGCCGCTGAAGAGCCATGGGCGATCGGATGGGGCGATTTCGGCCAGTGCTTCTAACCAGTCAAAGACCGTGAAATCTTGCCATGGATCGACCAAATCGACCATCGTGAACGGACGTCCCTGTCTCCGATCGGGAGCCGGTTTGGCAGTGCCAATATCCATTCCTCGATAGACCTTCATCGAGTCCATCACCTGAACCGGCCAGTTCATCTGATCGGCGATCTTTTCGGCTAATCGCGATTTCCCACCACAGGTAGGGCCAGCAACGATGACCGCCAGCGGCGGGGGTTGGAGACCCTTCATCGTTTCTTCCCCGCAGCGGATGAGTGGCTCGAACCCATCATGATTCCAGGTAACGGAGTTCCAGTTTTCCGTCCTCGATAAAGAGATGAGCCCCACGCTCTTCGAACGCCTCTAGCACGGTGAAGATTCCGACACTTCCCCCTCGCTCCAGCAATTCCTCACTAGGTCGATGGTAGTGACCACACACGACCCGATCGAAGCCACTCTCCAGCAGTTGCTCGACCACCTCCCGGTTTGGTTGAATCCGTCCCGGATCCTTTCGTTGCAACGATCGGCGAGAACGGCGACGCAGAAAAGTGGCGAGTGCTCGACACAAGAAAAGGGGCAGTCGACGAACCAACAGGCGGAACCATCTGCTGCGCACCACCTTGCGAAGGCGTTGGTATCCAACGTCGTCGGTACCAAAAAGATCACCATGGGAGAGGTGCCAGCGCTGATTGCCCGTCTCGAGTAAGAGATGGTCGCCACCCACTGCCACTCCGGTGGCTCGCTCGAATTCTTCGTCGAGCAAGAAGTCTCGATTCCCCGGGATCACCACCACGTCGATTTGAGACTGCACTGCTCGTTGCAAGGCTTCCACCTCTCGTCGTGTCTGAGGGAGACTCAATTGCCCCGGCCCTAACCAGACGTCAAAAAGGTCACCCAGCAGGTAGCAGTCGGCGTCCAGTTCCTGACAACTGCGTAGTAACGCCTCCAGCAGCGCTAGCCGCCGGGCCGATCCATCGCAGTGCAAGTCCGCAGCGATGACGCATCGCCGCGAGGTCGTCGAATCGATGGCCGTGGCAGTGCCTGAGTGGCTCATGCTTCCGGAATCGTCCAGTCATCCGAATCCACAACCTTGGCCGGAGGTCGTTTCGGCTGGGGAGGCGAGGCCACCGGAGTCGATTTGGGAGCAGGTTTAGGAGCAGAAGCGGGGGGGCCACCGGCGCTGGCTGCTGCGGTCGAGTCGGGGGTTCTGATCGGGTCCTTTGGCCGTCCATCCGTAGGCGAGGATCGCCTCGCAGGACCTCTGCTCGGCCGACTACCGGAGCTGCGCTCGCCAGGCACCGATCCATCTTCGGCCCTACGAGAGCCATCCTCGGCGCTCCTTCGCACGGCCGCCTGAGGAGTCGAGTCCGAACGCCCATCGGAGCGAGAGTGAGCCGCGGGTGGGTTCCCTTGCAATGGCTCTTTCTGCCCATCGCTGCTCGGCTTGCGCTTCCCTTCAGTGCCAGAGTCGCGGGCCTTTTCTGGCTGCGGCTCGTCGCCGCGTTCCCGACTCCTCGGAGACTTCTTGCTGGAACGCTCCTCGCGCCTCGGAGACGAAGGCCGCGACCTTTCTTCCGCCGCGGCTGCGGATCCTGAAGACTCCCGCCCGGCACCAGACTCCTGTCGTGG
>JAPKAM010000043.1 GCA_028825265.1 Planctomycetota bacterium | reverse complement strand
CTGCTTTTTTCTGGGTAAAACCGATGGTGTATACCTTCAACTTGAACCTCCATCGATGGATGAGCCTTCGTCGAGAACTCGTCGATAGCAGATCTTTTCACTGCGCTTCCGGTAGGCCTGGCTGATCACTTCTTCAGAGTTGCCAAGCCCTAGATCCAACTGTTGATGTCCATGACTACGGCGACCATCGATCATCACTCGCTCAAGATCAGACTGGGTATCGATGGATCCATCCTCGAGGATGTGGGCGACTTCTACTCCCTCTTCATGGAACACCCGTGTTACCAGAACCGATCGATGGCAATCGCAGGGGTCTTTTTCTGCGCACATGAGGGCAATCCTGTACTTCTGCATCCCCTCACGGACCCGTTCGATTCCATTGTTGAAACCGGGCAGCTGCCGGATCAGCTCATAACGTGCCAGGTCGCCATCGTAGGCTTCTTCTTCATCTCTTCGCGCACCCAGTTCTGACCCGAGGTAGAGGTAGCCGATGCCTGCCTTACCCAGAGACTCCTGCATCATCTCGCGATTATGCTGGGGTGTGTACTGGCTGTAGGGGGACGATCGAACATCGACCACCACATCGATGTGATGGGCCTGGAGCAGCGCGACAAACTCCTCAGCGGAGTGAACGCTGTGGCCGATGGTAAAGATCTGATTCGCGGTCATTGGTTCCTTATTCTGCAGTCACATTTTTCGAGCCGGCGATCAGCCAGTCATGACGATACTCGGACAGAGTACCGCGGCCACCAGTTTGAAGTGGTAATCCTCATCCGCACCTTCCGGACGAAAGGGTGTTCCCAGGCTGATGACCAACCGGCAATTTGCTAGATCAGACTGGTCAAACTCACCTGGGTTGAAATCTGGAACCGTGATCTTGAGACAATAATCTTGATTCTCGAATCGGAACTTTGCACGGACTTCGTCATCCAGCCCGTGAAACTGGAGGTTTTCCGGCTGGATGCAGAAG
This sequence comes from Planctomycetota bacterium, assembly GCA_028825265.1. Taxonomy (GTDB): domain Bacteria; phylum Planctomycetota; class UBA8108; order UBA1146; family UBA1146; genus QNYK01. The sequence continues at coordinate 21,988 of JAPKAM010000043.1, read as the reverse complement.
AGCGATTGACGCGGAGTCGAGTGCTCTGAAAGCTGAGTCACGGGAACCCGGTCCGATTTGATACCAGTCGCCCTCGATGGCAACCACAGTCCAGCGGGGTCTTCCTCCATCTGCTCGAGCAGTGGCTCGGTGAGGTGGATTTGCCTGACCAGGTTGATCCATGATCCAGATTTCATCTTGCGGTTTTCGCACTGAAAATCCTGCGAGCCCTGCGAGTCCTCCGAGTCCTGGTCTTCGAGATCGATCTCGACCAGATCTCCCGGCTCCACTGGGCGACCATACCGAGTAATTCTGGATCCTCCGACATCCCGGTAGAGCCTGAATTTTGGATGCAGAATTGCCCCCTGAGTTTCCTCACCTTGAGGACGGATCCACTCTCCCAGCTGGGGATGATCCGCAGTGCCACCGAGCCACTCGCGGCCAGCAATACACCTTCCGAGATGCTTGGTAGAAGATGCCAGTACCAGCAGTTTTGTCTTCTTCATCGTGGTCCTCCTGTTCGATCCCCTCTCGCAGTGCTTGTTCCCTGCTTCCACCCTGGATACGAATACAAGAAATGAAACTGACACGAATTGACCGAATCCTCGATCTTGGTTGATCCCCACCGCTATCGCAACCGACCACTCAGCCGCCTTCAATATCTATGAAATTGGCCCCTGGGGTGCCAATGATCGGTCTCTCCACGGTCATCGCAGATTTCCTCCATCGTGGATAATGAGGGAAAGATTCGTCGATCCTACCCATCTTTGGCCACGGAGCAGTTCATACTCCACCTCTCTCAGGGTTTCATCCGACTGACATTTACCCGCTTCAACAGTCGATTTCAGTCCGATATCATTTCCCCGTGAGGAGCCCCCGTGGAACACTCGACTTTCGATCCCCATCCATTTCTCCAGCACCTGCGAAGCGGTGCCGACCCCATGGCAGCACCGGGACTGATCGAGTTGCTGGAAGAGGTGGAACAGTGCGCTCGACAACTGATCGGTTCCAGCTGCGAAATTCCTGCAGCAGATCTCGATGATGGAGCACGCGACGTGATGACTGCGGCACTGGAGAAGATCCAGAACCGAGAGATTCTCGACCAGTACTGCCCTGAAAGAGGTCACTCTCTGGCCCGCTATCTCGCCAACTTTGCCGTTCAGCGAACGGTAGACCGGATACGCTCCCGCGACAGAGAAGCGCGGCTCGCCCGGAGGCTCGCCATGGGAGCCGGTCAAATCGATACATCCTTCCGAGATGTATTCCAGATGGTCAAATTTCGGCCTCACCCAAGAGACCGGACGACCACCCCACTCAACGCACTCGGGGCTCAACTGGGAAATCGAATCGACTGGTCTGACCACACCGCTCTGGAAAACCAGTTCCTGCAAGCGCTGCAATCCCATCGGCAAACTTGGTCTCAAAGACTGGTGCAACGAAGGGGTGAGGGGAAAGCCCGGATCGACGCATCCATCGAAGCGCTTGAAGTTTCGGTCAATCACGCCGTGCGTCTCTCCAGTGATCCAACCACCGAAGCGGGGGAGTGGGATCACGACGCCCACCAACGATCGATGCAGCAGCGAAGAGTGGTCGAGAAGCGCAAACGCCAATTTCGTCACTGCTGCGTCGAGGAAACATGGTTCCCCCTCAAATCTGAAGATCTGCAGGAAATACTCTCGCTGGGAAGTGTTTCCAACGCACAGCAGGTGCGCAGCCGAGCCCGTCGTCAGCTACTGGATCTCTTGACCACCGGCGATGACGAAAAGGACCAGGGGATCGGCAAGTTCTTCCGAACCATCAAACTGGATCCTCGAGATGAAGCATTGGTGGATCTGGTCGAGGAGGGGGAAGAATGAGCGATCCGGCCATCCAGGTCACCCACCCGCATCGAAGACCCACCTTTCAGGAGTTGGATCGTCTGATCATGCACGTCAAAAAACATGTGCTGGATGAGAGACAGCGCTGGGAAGACCTGCTGCCGCTCCCCCTGATCGAGCGGGCAGAAGCAGAATGGCTCGATGAAAGGCGCTGGGGAGCGGCCTGTAGCGAACTGACTCGACTCTACCACCAGTGGATCGGCGACCAGTTACTCGCCAGCAGCCAGCAGCAGGATCTACACATCCACACCCTCAGACGCGCCAGAACCCCGGATGAAGAGGATCGCCTGACAATTTCTGGACTTCCTTTTTCTCCACAAACCCTTTGGGTATCCGCAGATACGAAAATCGATTCCGATCCAGAAGTGGAAATCACTGTCAGGAATGGAAAGCGGAATTCGTATATCCTGAGAACCGCATATCGTCCTGATTGGGCGATGCGAAATCCTCGACCGGATGCCATCCGCCGCTGGATCCACAGAAGGTTCCGGTTCCGATCCGATGAGAGTTTACTCATCTGTCCGGGGCTGGAAAGGAACGACAAATGAACAGCAACCACTGGATCGACACTCTCAGAACAGACTTCGAAAAGTGTGGATCTCTCGATGACGACACTTTCTTGAAACTGCTGCCAGACGGCGGCCTGTTGGCCGCTCTCAGCGGGGAAGAGTTACCCTCTGTCCTGCTCGATCACGCAAAGACTGCAGCAGAGCGCCCTTCATTGCGCCACCCGCCCGAAACCGGTGACGCCCGGAGTGGGCTCGACGATCTGCTTCACGAGGGTCTCGCCGAGGTCGCGGATCTGCTCGCACATGGTGTCGCCGAGGACCTGGCACTGGCGATCGCCGAGTTGCAGCAGTGGTCATCGGCATTGGAATCACTGGCGTCAGTAGTCACTCCCAGCCGCTCGGTCTTTCGCTTCCTGGAAGAGCTGGAACAACACGCAGAAAACACTCCGCTCGATTCCATCGCCTGCGAGGCACTGATCCGCTGGCGTGACGAGCGGCAGATCCCCGAGGAGCGGCTCATCGTGGCCGTCGATACCGTCCTGGATCAGGACCAGCTGGGAATTCAGATCGAGCTCGATCGAATCGCCTCACAACAGGAACTCAGCGGGGAAGAAGGAAGGTCAGGTACAGCAGCAGCTGCTGCTGCAATAGTCACCCCTTTTCCGCGGGATCGATCGCTCTGCTGGGAACTACGCGAACCACTCGCAGCCGGTGCAGAAGACAATGATGGAACCTGCTGGGACCTGCTCGACAAGGAGGAAAAGACCTTCGGATCGGTGTTTCATGATGGAGACTCCTTCTGGAGTGTCGAACTGATCCGAGATGCCATCTCCGTGTATCTCGATGATGTGCGCCTCGATTCGGAAGACGACGGGCGCAGGAACTGGTGCCTCAACCGAACTGCAACATCACAACCACAAGAGATCCATCTGAAGTACCTCGAAAGAGGGACCGACCTGAAGGGCCAGGTGCGATCGCTTCGCTTCCGCAACTCTGATTTCCTCGAAGGATCCCCTCGAGGCCTGTCCTGGTGACCCCTCCAGGCCCGCCCAGTTCCTCGACGGATGCTCGTGGTGCAGAGCCTGCTGCAATCCTCGATCTCGGTCCAAAGAAAGCCCACCGAGTCATCGGCCGAGGGGCTTCCCGCAAAGCGCGGCAGATGCTCGCATGGTGGAACATGCTGCCGCTTCACGATCCAGAGAACTCCCTTTCTCCGAAGCGCCCTCCCGGGGTGCCTTTCCTGGTCAAGCATGGCCATGACGGGCTGGGGCGGATCGGCTGGCTGCACCTGGAGAGTTCCACGTCCGGTCGTGGATCCCCGCGCAACACCACCGAGGAGTTCTGCTTCAGTCTGGTACGAGAACTCTCCCGTGTCATGGGAGGGGGAGGCCAGATGCTGTGCCCCTCTCTCGACTGTCGCAGCGGCGGTACCAAACAACTGGATGGCTCTTCCGCGTCACTGGCGGTGCTTCTCGACTGGATCTTCAGTGCCCTCGACGTGCATCCCGACAACGAGAAACGCTGTGACCTCGGACGCTGGGTTGCTACCGGCGGCTGGGATCCCCGGCATGGTGAACTCACGCCAGTCGATGGCGACATGATCCAGGCCAAGGTAGAGATCGGCCGGAGTTGGGGGTACACCACCCTGATCGTGGTAGAACAGCAACCGATCCCCGCCGATGTGCATCCGGATCAGAGAATCATCGAAGTTCCTGCCGATCCCGTCGATGCCGTTCTCTGTCTGCTCGAACAGCCTGAGATGCGTGCAGCGATGGAGAAAAATCCGCGCAGCACCCAGCGAGTGCTGCAGGCGGTACGCCAGGGCTGGACCCAGAATCCCAGGCATCGTACCGACCAAGCGCCGGAGATCGTGCGGACCCTTTACCAGCATGCCGGTCCCGATCGGGATCCAACGGTACTGGTACTCACCTCCGACATCCTCGGCCGCCATGCCTTTCGCCGTGGCGAGGAAGAGGCCTTCGAGTACCTCCAGAAAACCCAGGAGATGCTCCCCCTGGCTCGTTTCCATGACCGGGTCACGGCGCTTTATTACCGAGGAGAATGGCACACCAGCATCGCCGAGGGGCTCATCGATGTCGGCATCTGGGATAAAGACCATGAAGCATGGCAGAAACTGGCCGCCGTCTCCCAGCAATCGTTCGAACCGTGGGATGTGCCGAGCCGCTTCGGTCTCTTCACCCTCGACAACCAGAGGTCTTTCCGTGCGCTGTTCCAGGCTCGCATCGAGACCGATCGCTCTCGTGCGATGGACGCCTTGCAGCGTGCCATCGATCTTCGCCTACGGCACAGTGATTACTGGGATCACTTCTGGATCTACCACGACCATCGCAAGGACACCTATCCCGGTCGCCAGGCGAATCTGCTCATCGAAGTGTGCTGGACCGCCCACCTGCTGGAGCGCCAGGAGGTGTTCGGGGTTGAGGATCGAGAACGGATTCAATCGCAGGTGCTACCGCACGTTCAAAAGTTGCAGCGGTGCAATCGGGACCAGGAACATGGAGACCCCGATTTCGACACTCTCGGCGAGTGGACCGCTGCCCATCTGTGCGGTGAATTCGAGGAGAGGGACCGACTCTCTGTCGATGTGGTCGAAAAGGCAAGGAAGATGCGGCAGCTGAGGCCCGACCTGCTCCTCTCTCGTTCGCCTCTGCGCTGGAACCTGGAGCGGATGCTGCTGGAAGAATGTGATCCATCGGGACACGCCGCCGAGATCCTGCGGGAAGCTCTCGAGTTCGATCTGGAATCCGCAGCGGAACGAAACGTCATCGCCTTGCTCACCGCCCGCACCGCCGCCGTGCTGGCCGCCGCCGCCGGAGATCAGCAGATCCCGGAAATCGCACTGAATGCCACCGAACCGCTGGAGGGTACTCTATTACAGCTCTGGAACTCCATCTCCAGCGACGGCAACACCCCCCTCATCCTTCGCTGCCCCTACTAACCTGGCGTCGGCATCCCTGATCAATCCCGTCTGTCACGCACCACCACGACGCCGACCAACTTCTGAGTCACTACAAACTCACGGAAGCATGACCCGGATCGGGCTGCGCCATCACGCTCCAGTTGCTGGGTCGATGGGGCGGACGCGGATCACCCTGCTGTCGGTGCTGTTGCCGGAGCCCCATCGCCGGGCTAAGCGAGTCCAGGCGGATTGTCGTGCCTTTTGCCCCTCGCCTGTGAGCCAGCGGGTGTAGATCGCTGCGGGGATGACGCACCACAGGGTGCCGGTGAGGGTGCCGACGGCTCCGGCGACGAGGACCATCGGCACATTGCGGCCGATCACATCTCCGGCGCGGCATAGCCTCGCTTCCAGATTGCCTTCTCCGGTGGAGAGATGCCACAGCAGTACCGCCGATGTTCCCAGCGGGATCGCTTCGATGGAGCCGGCACCATCGACTAACTGGGCCAACTCATCGTCGAGATCGGAGACAGCCACGTCCGGTTGCCACCTGGCCAGTGCCGGGTGATCGGCGAGGGTCGCTCGTACCTCTTCGGTGGCGATGACGGGGATCTCCGGATATCGCTCGTAGTGCTCGATGATCCCAGCCGGGGTGGAGACCGCCTTGGCCTGCAGCACTCCGTAGACCTCGCCGCTGTCGCGGATGAACTCGAGATCGTGGCCGGGCTGGGTGGCAGACTCTGCCAGTTCAACGCGGGTGCCAGCGGGGAGTTCGCCGGAGAGGGCATCGGCGGCCCGCTGCTCGAACAGCTTTCCCTTGATCCCCGACAGCAACCCCTCGAGAGAATCAGGATTCTCATCGAGGCGCGCGATGGCATCATCGACCGACTCGTTGACCGCCAGGCCCGGGTAGGCGGCGGCGAAGGCTCGTTGCATCTCTGCCGGTGCGGCGGTCTCGAGGGTGGCATCGACCAGTAATAGCCCGCCCACCACCGCCGCTTCCTGCAGATCCCCACGGACGGCGGGGTCGACGGGATCACTTCCCGGTTCTCCCCTGGCGGCACGATAGCCTCCGATGATGGTGTCACAGCTCGACATGAATGCGCTGGAGACCCAGTGGATCCCGGCCTTGCCGATCATCCGGGTTCCGTTCCATACCTTGTCGGGATCGATCGCTGCCATGGGGTTTCCCCTTTCTAAAAAGCACTTTCCCGGGCTGTCCCTACCAAGGACATTCAGGACAGACAGAAAGGAGCAAACAACTGTCCTCACCCAGGAAAGCAAAATATCAATACTCACGATGCTAAGCGTCTGCTGCATCTGGAGTCGTGCTCCACCTCTCTTACGGGGGCTGAAGAGCAACCTGACAGGCCAGGGGCATTTTCATGACGATTTCTTCCGGGCACTCCTGCGCATCAATCCGTAGATTTTGTCATCGGGACTGTCAGGTTGCCACTCCCCGGGCGTATCCCCTGTGAGCGATGACCCCTTCAATAAAATATATGGGGGCCGCTGTCAGGAATCGCTGAGCGCTGCGTATAGAGGGTGGAAGAGGAGGAGAAAAGATGGGTTATTTCAAGAATACCGAACTGACGATCGATCGGTTTCGCGATCGGGTCGGAGTGCCGCAGGTCCAACTCCATGCGGAGTTACGCTATGCGGAACGGGTGCTGGGACACGAGCTCTCCACGGATGATCTGCTCGCGGATCCTCTGTTGAGAGACCGTTGTCGTCGGGGGATTCTTCGCAATTTCGAGGAGGCGGACGAGGTGATCGTGTCCGGGTCGGATCAAGATGTTCACCATCTGTTCCGGCGCAACCGCTGCCTGGTGGTTGTCGGTGAAAATGTGGTCACTCTCTACGACACCAACGCCTCCGGCGACCAGCTGGATTATCAAAAGAAGAGGATTCGGCGAGGCCGTCTTCCGGGGATCGAGACCTTCGAGGCACTGCGCGCGCGGCGTAGCGCATGAGGAGCTAGCAACCCACGAAACGGGCTGAAGAATTACGGCTGGATTCTGACTTTTACCGTCAGGATCTGGCCCTCGTCTCGTATCTGAGGTCGAGGAGCGTTATCGAGATGGAATCGCAGAAAGGAAACACGATTGAATTCAGAACCTGACGAGAACTTCGAGAAGGAAGCGAATGAAGCAAGAGAGGTCGATGAGAAGTCATCGGCGCTGGCGGCACTACAGGTGCGTTTCGGCACCCGCGATGGAGTCAGCATGATCCCTGAAAGACTGGGACCGCAGGAGATCCAGTGGCTCGGCTGCTGGTTCATGTCGTGTGGACGCTGCGGCAGTGGCTGTGGTGGCGGAGAAGCGCTGGAGTTCATCGCTCCCATCTTCGATTCCAAACTGGACCTGTGGGGCCGCAAGCAGCTGGCAATGGCTTCCTCCCGGCGCAGTGCCATCGAGGCCTTTTCCGCGACCCTCTTTGCCCACGGTCTCCACGCCGGACTGGAGCTGAGGAAAGAGGCGAAGGACTCGGCGACCTTCGATGAACTTCTCGAGGTGCTGGGTCACTACAATCATGCCGATTGCAGCGAGGGCACGATGGACCAGATCGATCCCACTGGTTTCAGCTCGACCTGGCCACAGAGGTGGTTGGAGAAGCTACAGAAACTGTATCCGTCGCTGCTGCTGACACTGAATGCCCTGCGCAGGATCGCGGTTGTGAAACAGTCCTCCGCCGAAGTGCCCCAGCATCCGTTCCAGCTGTCTCCTCCACGGGAGAACCGGACGATGCCGGTCGGGTTGCGTATCTTCTTCTTTGCCGGGGCCATCGCTGCAGGGGTCACTCCCGGTTGTTCCGGAATGCCATTTCCCTTCGAGTGCGCTCCCGCTCAGGTGAAGGGGTGCGAGGAAGAGAACGCGGAGGAGAATGAAATTCCCTTCTAGGGGAAGATCAACGATGGAGAGAGGCCTCGGAGCTGCACGAGGTGGGCACGAGGATAAAACAAGGATCAGCGACGGCTCAACCGTGTTTCAGTTCCAGCAGTTGGTGGACGCGACTATTCAGATCCTCGATGGAGAAGGGCTTCTGCAGGAACAGGGTCGGACAAGACGATTCGAGGTTCTCCTCGATTTCCCGGAAGCTATGGGCGGAGATGAAGAGCACGGGCAGGGAGCGGTGTTGCTTCCTGAACCTCTTGATCACCTCGTCGCCATCCATACCCGGCATTCGAATGTCAGAGATGACCGCATCGAAGGAGAACAGGTCGTCCTCGTGCTTTTCGATCGCCACCACTCCACTGGCAGCGGAGGTCACATCATGACCCTCTGCTTCGAGGGCCAGTGTCGCAATCTCGCGTAATGCCGCCTCATCCTCGATCAATAACAGCCTGGCTCCCTCAGCGGGATTCAACTCAGCGGGATTCAACTCTGTGAGATTCGACTCTGTGGCGACAAACTTTGGCAGCCAGATTTGAAAAGTGGTGCCCACCCCCTGTTCGGTTGCGAAACTGATCCCCCCCCCTGCGTCGTGCACCATGTTGTGGACGATCGACAGGCCAAAACCGGTTCCCTTGCCCTTGTCCTTGGTGCTTTCGTAGGGTTGATACAGTTTCTCAAGCATCGAATCCGGAATCCCTGTTCCCTCGTCAGCCACCTCGATGACCGAATACTCGATCGTCGGGTCCAGGTGTGCTGGCTTGGGGTGTTCTTTGAATTCAGAGCCATTCCATACTGCAATCTTGATCTGACCTCCGTCGGGCATTGCATCGCGGGCATTGGTCACGAGATTCATGATGATCTGAGTCAAGGCCTGATCTTCGATGAAAACTTGTCCCACTTCCCCATGAGACTCCACCACCATCTGGATGTTCGCCCCCAAGAATGGCTTCCATAACGGTTCCATCTGTTCGACAAACGAGGACGGATCGATGGCAACCGGATTCAGATCATCCAGAGATCTCCGACTGATCTTGAGGAGTTGTTCGGTCACTCCTTTTCCACCATTCGCGGCATCGAGGATCAGTTCGATATTTTTTCTCAGATCGTCGGAGAGTTCCTTCTTCAAGGAAATCTCTGCATATCCAATCACGATGGTGAGGAAGTTAGCGAAATCGTGAGCCACATTGCCGGCGACATTTCCCAGTTGATCCATGCCACTGAGGTGGGCCAGCTCTGCGTCTCTTCGGATCACCTTCGCCTCGAGGTCGTGTTCCTGTTCATTCCTGACAGCAACCAGGCTTTCAATCGCAGTGGCAAGAACCTGTTCTTCCTTGAATCTGAACTCTCCCTTTGAATACTTGAACTCGCCCCCCGGGGGCATTGCAGATTCAGATGCTAGGCTGAGCCGCTCGAGTGGAGTTGCGATGGCATTACTGGCCAAGTAGATGAATGCGGTGAGCAATATCAGCGCAACAACTCCATAAATCGTCACTTCAGCACTGTTTGCTTTCAATAATCTCATGGTGATTGCCATGACCTCTGTCCTGAAGTGATTCATCGATTCTTCATAAACAGCAAAGCGATCGAGCACCATTCTCTCCACGTCATTCAATGGCTTAGGTCCGATGGGATTCACTTCATCGATAAAATAACTTAGAGCGGTGTCATAGTCTGTCAGTACCGATTTCAACTCAGCAAAAGCGGCATTGACAGCCTCATATCCATCTTGAAAACGTTTCTGATCGGAAGTTCTCTCTACCAATTTGAACTCATCGAATAATCGATTTATTGCCTGTTCGGTTTCCTTCACCAGTTGGGGTAACTGATCATGGGTCTCAGTGACCAGCCTCAACAATACGGGCCCACGAGAGATTTGTTCTAGATTTGCCAAGTCAGTGATCAGAAAGAGGTGTCCCATATGCATCTTGAACAGTTCCAGAATACGGCTCGCGTCATCAAAATTGTTCTCGACATCGCTCTGAAAACTATCCACTTTTCCACGTTCAATGGTCCAGGTATAGGTAAGCCACATCGTGACCCCCATCGTCAAGGCAAGGATCAAGAGTAGCGTCGGGCGGATCGACATCCTCAGTGCCCTCGGTCCACGAGGAGCAGTTGGCGGCATAACATCCCGACCTGCTTTGCCAGCACTTCAGTTCCCGATGAACACTGCTCGCCATCGACCTTTGCAGTGCTGCCTACCTGTTTCCTGACACCTTCTAGAAGCGACTCCCACGGGTCATCGAATGGGATCACATCGCTGAACAATGGCTCAACATGGAGAATCTCGAAGGCGTCGTTGACGATCCAACGAAGTACTATCGATTCGTCCTCCGTCACCTGCGTATCGACGAGCCAGAATGGGGAATGGCCAGGCTTGACCAGTACCCTCGTGGCCCCATCCGCTCGGCATTTGAACTCCATGATCTCCGGGATCCTGGTCGACTTGAGCACCTTGCAGACGCTGGCCATCCGGGAATTCGACACCGGTTTGAGGTCGCGGACTCCCTTTCGAAGGGATGCGGGAATGGACATCAACATCATCAGTCTCTTTTGCAGGTCAACAGGATCTTCCCTGGAGGCATTGTGGGCATCTTGAGTATTCGAATACTGGATCAATGCACTGGATCGGGTGAGTCCTGCCAGGTAAACCACGATTCCAAGGAGGTCATGGACATCTTCCGCTGACTGCTCGACCTGAAGGGCCTGCTGGCCCGCCTGATTCAGGCTGAGTTTGCCAAGATCTACCCACATTCTCATGGTCAATAGATCCGCACCATTGAAGGCTAGATTGAGTTGCTCTTTCATCTCCATCACGTCGTCGATGGCTGGATCCCTCCCATCGATGACGAAATCTACAAGATTGAAATCGAGATCGAGGCGCCACCCCACCGTGACCAGGCCGTATTTCCCTGCCATCTTTCGAAAGTGCATCAAGCCCACAGGCAGCTTTGTATCCGTTACCGGAAAATACATGATGTGCTTGCCAAGAATGTCGTAAGGAATGGAATCGACCTTGAGGTACTCCTTGATCCGTGATCGCATCGCGGAAGTGACCACCAATGTATCCTCGACGACAGTGTCAATAGTGAGTTCAGGGAACAAATCTTCGGCACGATCATTGAACTGTGTAATCGAACAGAAGGGGGTGGATCGACTCGGTCGATCGTAGCGATCGGATGACACCCCTGTAGAATCCTGAACGGCCAGGACGGTGGGCAAGACCAGTAGATGAAGCCCGAGCAAGGCGATGGCCATCCGCGGCCATTTGACTCGTTCATCGAATCCAATCGACATCGGGCACACCTCCTAAAACCTATAACGCATCTGAAGGACTCCTGTATCCCCGAGAGCCCCATTTCCTGGAACTTCCAGATCGTGTGTCCATTGCGCTTCGAGCGACAGGCTTGGCCCTATCAGGCGTTTAACGCCCAGATTGACCAGTATTCGCTCATCCCAGCCGGATGCGCCCTTGGTTCCCGCACCCACGGTCTGGATGTATGCGAGATCGCGTTCGTCGGAATTCGTGAGATTTGCCTCGATCAGTCCGGACCAGACCTCGAGATCGTCATTCTTTCCACTACTGAGTTCCCCGAGCAGCTGGACGCTGGGGAAGGTCCAGCGACCGTCAATTCCATAACGCATCCGGTCTGGCTTGGGAAAGGCACCCAACCCCACCGGAGCATCCTGACCGGTCAAGTTCGCATCGAGGAATGACACCCCATAACTGAAGACCCTGCTCGGGTGAGCTGCGATCCTCACGGCAAAGACATGGTTGTCATCGACATCTCTGTACTCGTTGCCGCTTCCGCGAGTCAAGGCCACTTCGTAGTCGAGGCCATTGCGGGTTCCGTGCCCACTCATTCCCCAGTCTGCTTTCACTCCAAGATTTTTTGCATTGGTGTACTGACGAAGAGTGCCAGTAGTATCGCTGATCCACTCCAGTCCGAAAGGCACCTGGAAGTGCCCCACCTTCCAGGAAAACCCTTTGTGTGCCCAGCGATCAAAGTCGAGGTAGACAAAGCGCCATTGAAGTTGCCAGTCACGAGGCTCATCGAAAATGATGGGGGTCGCAGGCAAATCCTTGGCCTCGATCGCGTACGCCTGGAAGATGACAGAGGCCAGTGGCAGTCCATCCCAGGTCAACCGATCGACCAGATCGATACCCACCCAGTTCACATGACCGGTCCCTGAACCACCACTCTTCTCGACGATTCTCATGCTGAGATCGAAAGCAAGTTCGAGGGACGGTCGCTGATCATCGAGCCATTCATCGAATCGAAGTTTCGGCTCTACGATCCACTTTTCCAGTTCAGAATCTCCGGTGGAAAACGAACCCTGAGCGGAGGCACTCATGACCAGAGAGAGCGTCATGAAGATGATCGTTGTCGCAAGAGCACAGAAATGGCGCAGACCCGTACGGTTCAAAACAAACCTTCCTTCGATGTGGAGTTCCACCAATTACGTCTCCAGCGGTGACACACTCATCCACAACAGTGGATCGTACATCATGGAAAGAGGTCCCGGGAAAGAAGAGCGCTGCGTGTTCTTTTCGCGAGCTGCTGGATTTATAATAAGTGCTTGTTACTTAAGGACTTATGCAACCATCTTGGCTCTGTATTCAATGGACAGGAGCGATCCATCGTCGAGGTCCGTTCGTCGAGGTCCGTTCGTCGCTGCCGATCGGGAGCAACCCCGTGGAGTTCCTTTCCGGGTGGGATGGAAGTCCTGCAATTTCTTCACTGATCTCAGGACAACTGGAGTGCCTTCCCGATCACCGGATGGAGATCGGTGTTACGGATCCACTGACCGATGGCAGCGCTTCCAGGGCCCCATGCGCACAGCTCGACAAACTCCCCGGTGTGATTTCCACTGGTCCAGTTGACCCCGGTGCGCGCATAAGAGCCGTGCCAGGAGCGAAGTAAATTGGCCACCGCATAACCACCCTTGGCTCGGGCGACCACCAGCTCTTGTTGTCGTTTTTCATCGATCTCGACCTGCAATCGCTGCTGGACCAACGCCTTGAACTGCTCTGTTTCCAGCGAAGGAAACACCGATTGCAGATACTCGTAACTGGCACCGATGGCATCGATCCCTGGAAAAACGGTCTGGTCGGTATCGCGGTAGCCACTGCCCATACCATTGAGCTGGCATCCTCCGCAACCATGATCCGTGGTCACGATGACCAGTGTCTCGGGGTGCTGCTGGGAATACTCCCGGGCCACCGCGATGCACTCATCGAAAGCGAGTTGGTCATGGACGACGGCACCGACGTCATTGCCATGCCCACCATGATCGATCCTTCCACCTTCCACCTGCAGCAGGAATCCGTGGCGATTCTGTTCCAGGGAGGACAGCGCTCGGCGCATCATCTCGGCCAGGGTGGGAACCTGTTGGGCGATTTCAGGCTGCTGGTTGCGGTCGATGCTGTAGGGCAAGTGACTCGGCCAGAAGAGGCCCAGTAGCCGCTTTGCTCGCTCCTCCCCCATGTTCAGCAATTGGTCCCTCGACTGCAGTAACTGGTAGCCAGCCGCCTGATACTGCTGTTTCAGATCGATTCCATCGGCTCGTGTCTGGGCCGAGAAGTTCTTCTCTCCGCCCCCCAGTAAGACGTCGACTTCTCGCTCGAGATACTGCCGTGCAATCGTATCCTCTTCCCCGCGAACCTTCACATTGGCGGCAAATGCTGCGGGGGTCGCATGAGTGACCCGAGTGGTGGTGACCAGGCCGGTACTACGACCGCTTTGTTGAACCCTCCGATGAATCGGCTCCAGTTCGGATCCGTCGGGAGCGAAATTGATGGCTCCGTTATCGATGCGGACTCCGGTCGACCAGGCACTGGCTGCCGCCGCAGAATCGGTCACCCGCGAGTTCGCTGAACAGGTCTCCATCAGGGCACGGGTCACGGCTCTCTCCTGATACAGCTGGACCCACTCAGTGCGTTGCTTCGATCGATGTTGAAGATAGTAGTCGGCAAGGGTCCAGGTTCCGGTGTTCATCCCATCGGCCACCAGGAAGATGACACTTCTCGCCTCATCTCCATCGTCGCCCCGGATCTCCATCGAACCGCAGCCCGCCAGGGTCGGACTCCAGAGCAACCCGGCAGTCGCCGTCGCGGATAGAAACCCCCTGCGGCTGATCGACGCGGGATTCTGGGAGTGTTTCATGGTGACCGTCCTTCGGGCAGATGAGGTTCACAGGGCCAGGAGTGACCAGAGTGGATCAACCCAGTAGCCTCACAAACACCATAGGGGTCCGATACCGGTCAATCCACCTTGCCCATCGGTCCAACCTTGATGAATTTGATTTGCGTCTGAATACTCGGCGAGTTAGTCCGTCTACCTGAGGGTCCAACAGCGGGAAGGCAAATCGATGGAGATCGAATCGGGTGATCGTTTTCAGTGCAGGGGTACGGCTCAGAATGGGGCAAACGCCCCTTCTCCTCACCATCCGTTGCTCTCGCCATTTCGCTGGCGCAGGGGGAACTCCCTCTCCCCCGTCAGTTCATCCGGGCAGTCTCGACGATCACCATCGCCAGGGATCGGCGGTCGAGGGTGGATGATGATGTGCGGGTTGTTGGGTGTGCTGCTCTTCTCTGGTTGTGGACTGGTGAAGGATCGGTTGCTGGGTGATCTCGAGAGTCCGCAGCCGATCGAGGGTGCTCGAACCTCCTCCTACGGCCTTTCCTTCGCCGATTCGACAATTGCGCTGGCTGGAGTTGAAGGTGACTCCGATGCATGGAGCCAACAGCAGCGAAGCACCACCTGGGAAACTGCCACCATCCCCGGCACTCAGTTGAACAACTTCGGCTACCGGGAATCGAGCTGGACCTTCGGGTCGGACGGCCCGACCAACGTGCCCGATGGAGGAGTCCGCTACCGAGGAGTGAATGGACGCGAGATCATCCTGGTGGGAGACACTGGCGCGGCCCCCTCGGTGCCCGATCCGGATGGCATCATCGATGAGTGCTTCTCGAGGGTGCCCCCTCGCCTCACCCTCCTCGTTGGAACTTCGCTGACTGTTTCGACCATCGGTGCCGGACAATTTCAGGGACTTGGAGCGGAGGTGGGATTGCGCTGGATGGAGTCGTTCAACAGCTCCCGGTCGCACGATTCCGCGGACGACACCGCTTCGCTGCAATGGATCGCAGAGTACACCCGTGGCCATGCTCGCAGCTTTCATTCCGATGACGACGCCTCCGGGGAGAGAACCGAGCGCGGCGAGTTTCTGCTCGGATACACTCCGGCGCGCTCCAGTATCGGCCTGCAACTGGGGTGGCGGATCGACACGATTCACCAGTACGGCGGAATCGATCAAGTGCTCGATTTCAGCGGACCGGTGGTGCAGCTGGGGTGGGAATTCGGACCGAAAGGGAAGTCCCAGAAGTCGCCTGAAGAGGACTCCGATGACCAGCCACTGTAATCCATCTGGCCCTTCATTTGCCCCCTCATGCTCAGTAACCTCCTCTAGTGAAAGGGTTTAACTCTATCGACGGAGGCCTGATTTTGCCCCTCGACCCTGCTATATCAATGTGATATCATGATGATATACAAGATCGAAGGGAGATTTTGATGAAGCAAACTGAAGAGAAGATTATCCAGGTCGCCAACGGCTGGGTTCGACTGTTTTTTCATCTGCTGCTGCTGGTCGCTGCCATCGTGCTGCTGATCGTGGCTCCGATTCCAGGCAAGATCGGCGCGGCGATCTCCTTGCCGGTGATCCTGTTACTGCTGCTGGGTCACTTCACCGTCCAACCCAATGAGGCCCGGGTCTTGCTACTCTTCGGAAACTACCGGGGCACCGAGCTTCGAAGCGGCTTCTTCTGGGGCAATCCATTCCTGACCAAGACCCCCATCTCCCGAAGGGCCCGCAACTTCGACAGTGAAAAATTGAAGGTCAACGACAAGCGCGGCAACCCCATCGAGATCTCTGCGGTGGTGGTCTGGCGGGTCGAGAACACCGCCAAGGCATCCTTCGATGTCGATGACTACGCCCACTTCGTGCGAGTTCAGAGTGAATCTGCTCTGCGCCATCTGGCCAATGACTACGCCTACGATCATGGCGAGGAGAACGATGAATCCTCCACCGAGTTCACTCTTCGCAGTTCCACCGAGGAGGTCAGCCAGGCCCTCAAATCGCAACTCTCCATTCGCCTCGAGAAGGCGGGAGTGGTGATCGATGAAGCGCGCCTCAACCATCTGGCCTATTCCCCCGAGATCGCCAGTGCGATGCTAAAACGCCAACAAGCCTCAGCGATCATCGCAGCGAGACAGAAGATCGTTCATGGTGCAGTGAGTATGGTCGAGCTGGCGATTCGTGGTCTCGAAGCCAATCAGGTGGTGCAGCTCGATGAAGAACGCAAGGCGGCGATGATCAGCAACCTGCTGGTGGTCCTCTGTAGCGACAGTCATGCGCAACCGGTGATCAATACGGGAAGCCTCTACACATGATCAGGAGTGGCTCACGCCGTGAAACCCGCAACGGGCCTGACCATCTGGGGGGAGCCCGCTGACGATGGCGCGAAAGTCCTTTCTGCTACGAATCGATGAGCGGCTCCACGCTGAACTGCGACGGTGGGCCGATGACGACCTGCGCAGCATCAATGCCCAGATCGAGTTCTTGCTGCGCAACGCTCTGCGGGAGCAACGAGGTCGCGACCCGCTCTCCGCAAAAGAACCGCCAGCAGCCGACCCAGCCGAGGAGTAAGGGTCCACCGTTCATCCTCAACAAGGACTGCAACGCACAGCGAATCCCAACCGTGCCTTCCTCCGACGACTTCGATTCTTCATCCCCTCATGACCCCTGCTTCATCAGGATCACTGCGGATGGGTGTGCACTGCCTGAGCAACTCTCCACAAGACCGAGCAACAGAAGTCACCGCAGGTCCGATCGCCTCGTGGACACGCAGAAGGCACCAAGATGGAGCGCAAGATTCAACTCGAAATACCGGTCAGAAAATACCGGTGATGATATTTTGGTGGGAGTGCAACAAGTAGAGGGGGCCGGCCTGGCCTTTCCCCTGGGATCGGAACGCCAAACGATTTCCGCTCGCGCTCTTTCCTTCCCCGGCCAGGAGTACCGCTGAAGCGCCTTGGCTTCTTCGGACCACCCAGCCCCCTCGATCCTGATGCACTTTCATGTTGAAGGGTTTTAAAACGAACTGCAAGCATCACATTGTTGCTTCTCCTCTCGAAGGGTGGAAACAACGATGGATCAAAGCCGGTGATATCATTCCACTCTTCAACTCACTCACTCCGGATGAACAATGAATTCCGAACACCTCCTTGTTGCCAATTTCATGAGTATATCGCTATAGGTCGCTATATGTCGCACATCTACTTTGACACCCCGTTGCATCGAAACTCTACATGTGGCGAACAGAATTGATGGGTGCTCTAGTCTCGATTTCACTGTTCGCATCCGAAAGAGTAGTTGAGAAAAAACTTTCTAGATTCTTCTTCTCCACTTCGAATTCGGCAATTTTTCTCTTCAAGATGAGCCGAATGATGCGATCGCAATGTTGCAATGCTATTGTGCGACATCATCCATCGGCCACTCTCATCTGAAGTTTGCAGTTGTGGCTTCCACGAGAAAGGATCCCGATGCTCCGGTTGAGTACACGTAACTTTCAAATCTTTCTGCTGTGCCTGATCACCAGTTCAACCCTCGGAATTCAATCGCCTGCTGACGATTCCGCAGCTCCTGCCTTACCAAAAGTAAAAGTTTTCATCCTGGCGGGGCAGTCGAATATGGAAGGGCACGGACAGATTCGTAGCCTCGACATCCTCGGCAAGGATTCAAACCATGGTCATCTGCTCGATCTGCTGAAGGAAAAGGATGGCACGTGGAAGACTCGAGACGATGTGACCATCTCCTGGCAAGCGAAGAACAAGAAACACGGGCCGCTGACGGTGGGCTGGGGCTATGGTGATCAGGAGGTCGGCCCTGAGTTGTTGTTCGGTGCCATCGTCGGGGAGCACTTCGACGAACCCGTTTTGCTGATCAAGACCGCATGGGGCGGCAAGGATGTGTACTGTGATTTCCGCTCCCCCACTGCTGGAAAACCGATCGGTGCTGACGCTGCGATGCTAGAGCGTCAGGCCGCCGACGGCCAGGAGCGCGAGGTGGGTCACTTCTATCGACAGATGATCTCGGAGATCGAGCAGTGCCTCGCCAACATCGGCGAGGTGGTTCCCGGTTATCAGGGTCAGGGCTACGAGCTGGCGGGGATGGCCTGGTTCCAGGGGTGGAACGACTTCTGTCAGTGGCATGTTCAGATCGATGGCGAAAAGATCGGCGATCAGTTGATCGAGAATTATTCAAAGAACCTGGCCGCGATGTTTCGCGACGTTCGCAAGGATCTGAAGGCTCCAGATCTGCCGATCGCCATCGGTGAGATGGGAGTCGGAGGGCACGAGATGTCCGCCAGGGCCAAGAAGAACCCGGATGACCGGGAAGCGGTGGCGATGATGAACTTCCGCAGAGCACAACTGGCCGTCGCGCAGGATCCGGCTCTCGAGCGGGTCTATTTCGTCCCCACCAGCGATTACTGGGATGTTCGTCTGCAGGAACTCCGACGGATCAGCGATGACTGGTGGAATGAAAAGCGCAAGAAGGGCATCGCCGACACCGATGACAATCAACTGCCCACACCAGAACTCAACAAGGAGTTCCGGAGCCGGGGTGGTCACTGGTACTGCCACTACAACGGATCCGCTTCCAACTACTCACTGGTCGGCTATGCCCTGGCAGAGATGTTGCTGAAAGAAAAGCCGCAGCAATGATCGCCATGCGTGAAGATGCCGCGGGCTCGAATTGAAGCACTCACTTCGTCTGGTTGGCTTCAATTCTCTCTCGTATCGAGGGGATCTGCTCCGCAGCCCAGGTGAGGTCGATCTTTCCGGTGATCTTCAGTTTCGGCAAGATCCCGTTGATGGTGCCACGCCAGACGAAGCCGACCTGACCAGCAGCGAGGTTCTTGAGCAACTTCTTGCTGTCACTTTGATGCTTGGCACGGCCGTTGAGCAACGAACTGAACAGGCCATCCTTCAGCTCAAAACCGAACTTCTTGTGCTCCTCGTAGCAGATCACCGGCGCTTTCCCGCTGCCGCCGACCGCCTTGGTGCCGGAGATGCGTACCAACTGAGAACCCAGATTACTGCCCACCCTCTGACGTAACTTTTTCCCCCAGGCGAACACCGCGGCAACCATGTCTCCTCGGCTGCCGCCGAGAAACGACACGTAGGTGGCTTCGACCCTTACATCCGGTTGCCACACCGCATCATGGAACCACTGGCCGCGATCAGAGATGATGATACCGCCAGAAACTCCCTCGCTGATCCCTTCATAGTTGCGACTCCACCGCACTGTCGCGCTTCTCTCGGATGGAGAGGGAAACCAGTCGTCGCCGAGGCTCCGATCTTCATTCTCGAAGTCATAGGTCAGTTCCACCGTACCATCGGGGGAGACCTTCTCCTCGGTGGCCTGAAACAGATCGAGGATCCGTTCCTGTTCCGCCTCGGTGAGAATGAAATCAGCAGGGATTGCGACCTCGGAGGTCGCATCGACGACATCCGCAGAAAGTACGCACAACAGCACCGTCATTGCCAGCGTCTGAGTTCTTGTCATCGATCTTGCTCCTCTTCATCACGCGGGCCTATCCCGTAGATCCGGAGATCCGCGGCTGTCGGACAGGGGAGTTGCAAGATCGGTGGCGAACAGAGCCGATGACGGACCTTTTCAGCCCCAACCGATCGGCACAGGAGTGTTGCTGCTTCTAATTTGCTCCGTGGATACTTCTGCACGGAAGTACGGCGAGGGTGGCGGGCGCCGCAACTTTCTTGCTGTGCTTCCTATCAGTGCAAGTCAGCGGGAACCGCTGTTCAAGGGCAGTTGGAGTAGATCGAACACTCCAGCGACTCTGCCGTCGTCGGGTCCGGTCCGCAACTGGTGGGCGCAGGCAGTGGAACCGCCGGGAATTCAAATATCCATGAGAGCATCCCGATGACATCTGCGAGATCGATCGCCCCATCGTCATTTCCATCGCAGGCGTCCTCGCAATCCATCGCCGGAGATACTGGCGCAGGAAACAGTACGATCAGTACTGAGATCGCATCGGAGAGATCATGGACCCCGTCCGTGTTGCAGTCGCCTCGTACGAACTGGACCGGGGCGGGCAATTCGCTCTGCAGCGTCGGTCGATCAAAGGGAAAGGTTTCGTTTGCCACCCGTGGGTCGGTCAGCCCATTGGTGAGGAACTCTATCACCGCCGGTTGAGACGGGGTGGGGACGAAGATGTCGTTGTAGATGGGGGCGGCACCCGGCGGGGATCCAGGGACGGGGATCGGAGTCTGCTCTGCAATGAACTGGGTATGACCTGTCACCAGGTCGACAGTGGGCCAGACCGGCGCGTTGTAGTAATCGATCGCGTCCTGCACATCCATCACCCAGCCGACATGCATCTGGGCCGGTCGCAGACCCACATTCCTGAGAGTCGGAGTCTTGAAGCGACCCCGATGTCCGACATCACCGGTGACATTGTATCTTCCGAGATCTTCATCGGATGGGCGTAGACCGATGTTGTAGAACTGGTTGTCGGTGAAGAGCGGCGGAACGTGACAATTGCGGCAAACCATGGCGTTGCTGTTGAAAAAATTGAATCCCACTTCTTGCTGCGGTGTCAACGTACCGAGGTCGAAGGGAGTCTGGTCGGGGACCAGCGTCCGCTCGTAGGTAGCGATGGCAAAAGCGATTCGCTCGGCGGTGATCTCCGGCGATCCAAAGGCAGCGTCGAACAGTGCCGGATAGCCGGTGCCCCCGACCAGGATCGCCGCTACATCCGCAGGCAAGTCGGTGCCGAGTGCAAGTGGCAACACCATCGCCATCTTCGTCACCAGATCATCCCAGGTACGACCTTCGAAGGCCATCTCCACAGAGCTGAGGAGCGGTCCGACCGCCTGGCTCTCCAGAGCCCCTCCGCTGGCTATGCTCACCAGTCCGGTCTGTGGATCGATGAATGTGCTGGTGGCGCGTCCGTCCCAGAACATATCCGAAGCCCATTGCGATCCGATGACCGGCTGAGCGGAACGGCCCGTCACCTGAACGTCGAAGTCGAACAACGGGTCCAGCAGCGGAATGCCAGCGAGGTCGGCACGGGCGACCCCCGGTGAGCCAATGATGTCGTCACTGGTCCCGAACAGTCCGTCCGGACCGGGATGTGTGCCGAGCCTGGGATCGGCCCCACCGGCGCTCGCCCGATGGCAAGTACCACAGGCGACGGTGTCGTCGCTCGAGAGCTGTTCATCCCAGAACAGGATCTTGCCCAGCACACGCTTCTCCTCCGTCGGTGGATTCTCGGCGGGGAAAGGCACCGGAGGGAGTTGCCCAACTACCGCTGGCGAGCAAACGATACCTAGCAGTAGCACCAGAATAGCTACGCAACGGGTGTACTTTTGCATGGGAAATCTCCTTCGTGAAGCAGTCGGTATTGATGCATCGGTGTGGGGTCCGAAGATCCCGAGCAGGGATGGCACAATTGTCGTAGTCTCAACAAAGTAGTTGTCGGATGCGAGTGGATTTCTTGGATCTCGTAACGGCCCAGGTGCCCCTTCACGGGAAACTGACCTGTTGTGGGTAGGACCCTGGCCATGACCCTTTGGAGGTTCTCGAGGCTCTTCACTTCCCCCCAGTTCGGGCGTGACCTCCGTAGCTGCCCGGCCACCGTGTGGCTCCACTCGAGACTTGTCGGCCAACCGATGGAGGAAGATACTGACGATGTTGGAGTCAATACAATCGATCGAAACCAGGGAGAAT
>JAPKAM010000042.1 GCA_028825265.1 Planctomycetota bacterium | reverse complement strand
GACTGTTGGCCAGACTGTTGGCCTGACTGCTCGCCTGACTGTTGGCCGGTGGACCCGGCCAGTTGTTGTGCCTGACCCAGCGCTTGAGAAGCGGCTTCCAAATCGCCGGCGGCGGATCCCGCCTGCGCCGCCTGCTGGGCAGAACCATCGGCCGTGGATTGCTCCCTCCAGCGATCGAGTTCGGCCCGCAACTGTGCCAGTCGTTGTACGATGGATGAGACGCGCTGACCGTCGGTATCGGAAGCATCTCGCAAAGCATCCGTTGCCTGCTGAAGCGCCTGCTGCTGTTCCTCTCGGGAACCGGTCGCGGCAGTTGACTGTGACGACCCGGTCGTCGCCTCAGCCGCAGCACTCGCCGCCTCGGCCGATCTTGCCAGCGCTTCACTGGCAAGACTCAACGCTTCTAGCGATGCTGCGGCATTTCCATCGCCTTGCTCAGCATCATCGGCGGCTTCTCGACGCAGTGCATCGACACTCTGTTGCGCCTGCGCAGCTTTCAGCGCCTGCTGCCGAGCACGAGTGGCGAGCCGCTGTCGCGCTGCGGTCACCTCCGAACCCTTCTCCGATCCCAAGGATGCGGTTTCCTCGGCATCCTGCCGCGCCTCCTGCTGAATGCGGGCCACCCTTCGAGCCACCGCTTCAATCCCTTGCTGGCGGCGGGCTTCGCGGGAGATGTCATCGGCGATTTTTTGCGCCTGTTGCGAGATTTCCTGAGCCTGTCTGGAAGAATCTTGCTCTCTCGATGGATCCTCGGCCCCCTCGAGTTGATCTTGTTCCGAGGAGATCTCGTCGATGCCGCTACGAACATCTGCGAGGTCCTGAGCATCCTGACGGGCGGTTTCGGCGGCGGCGGTTCGATCACGCAAGGTCCGCTGGGCATCGGCGATTTCACCGATCTGTTGCAGTCGTTGGGCCACCTCCTCGAGGCGCTGATCGACCTCTTCTGGATTGACCGCACGATTCTCCAAGATGTCCAGAACCAGCTCAAGATTCGCTCTCACCTTGCGGACCGTGTCCAGCGCTACGTTGTAATCCTCCGACTCGAGCGCGGCGGTGACCGACTTCATATCATCCTCGAGCAGATCCTTGACGATTCGTTCCCGAGCACTCCTCAATCGAGTCGAATCATCGGGTTGTTCCTCCTCCAATCGCTGCGCCAGCGATTCCATTTGTACCTGCAAAGAGCGCAGGTATTCGCGCGACTCCTCCTGCAGCCTGGCCAGACGATTTCCGGTCTGTGCCGGAAGAACCAGCGGGAAGAGTAGCGTCAGAAGGATCAGCAAGAGCCACCATGTGTCTCTCTTCATCACAACCATCATCGGTTTCCTCCTTCTGAATTGTCGCCGCCGAGGGACTCCCTCACCTTTTCCTCGATTCGAGTCTCGAGATCCCGTTCCGATCGGAGCAATTCCTCGAGTTTACGAATCACCGTGCGCAAATCGCCCCACTCCTGTAGATCGGCCACCACATCCGAAAGTCCCCGTTCGACCCGCCGAACCGCATCGAGTGCTTGATCGGCATCCTCGGTCGTGGCTTCTCCCGCGGCAGAAAGTGCCGCAAGCTGATCCAGTGCTTCCCGGGCTGGAGTGATCTTTTCGGTGCCCAGAGCATCGATTCGCTCCTTCAGGTCCTGAATCCAGGCCAGTTCCTGAGCATCGCTCATTCGATTACGGAGCAGCCTCTCGGAGATGGTCGCCAGTCTCTCAGCGGCATCTTCTACCCGAGTCGAGACCCGATCCTGCCCAGAACGTGCATGGCGAGCGATCGGTGCCTGGGTGCTGGCCTCTTCTCCTGAATTCAACGCATCTCGCACGTCTTCCAGTTCCCTCCGTACTTCCCGCTGAACCGTGAAGGTTTCCTCGAGCCTCTCCTTGAGCAGTGTCAGTTCATCCTGAGTGACCCGCTCCAGTTCCTCTTCACTGAGAACACTGAGGATCCAGGTCCGGCTCGACCCGATCTGATCGAGGGCATCCAAGGCCACTGCCTGGTACTGAACACGCTGGCCGGCACTCAATCCCCATGTGGAAAGATCGATTTGCAACAGTTGGGACTCCTCTTTCGATACCGCAGCGACACTTCCGATCTGGTCGAGCGAGATCACCTTCGGCTCCCATTCCCCCTCCAGTTCCGGAGTGAAGATCAGTTGCCCGGAACTGACGCCGTAGTCGTCTCGAACTAAAATCGACAGGTCCAGCAATGCTCTTGGAGTAATCTCGATATTCTGGCCCGGCTCATCGATGATCACCTCCGGGGAGCGATCAGGAATCACGGCGATTCGCCAGACGATGGGGTTGTCGTTGGTAAAACCCTGCTCTGAATCGAGAGAGATCCACCAGCGTCCGTCCGCCTCTGCCATGAAAGAACCGCGAAGAAGCCGACCATTCTCGATGGAGACCTCTGACTCGATATACATCTCTTCGTCTCCACTGGGGCGGCCTTCGATTCGAACAGCCCGAGTCACATCGATGCTGGTATGGGCCAGAAACTCCACGCGAGTTCTCATCGGTGCCTTGACATGACCACTGCCGACGGTTGCGGCGTCACTACTCGATGAGAGACCCGTGTATTCAGGAAATTCGTACTGTAATTCGATCTCCTCGATACGCGGCCTGGCGCGAACCTTGATCGAGTACCAGCGACCGGTGTAGTCACCGCACTGCACTCGAAATTCGATGTCCCGCTGGAGATTTTGGAAGACATGACGAAAACCAGATTCTCCCTTTCGATCGAGGGTGAGTTCTTCGCGCAACTCCCTCCGCCCCTCCTGGGCAGGAAACAGGACCGCGAGGTATGCCCTGGCATTCGCTCCTCGTAACTTCTTGATCTCGACCACCAGCGACGTGCCCTTGGCGACCACCAGTTCCGTAGTGGCTGGATTCAAGACTTCCAGTTCGTAGGACCTCGGCCACGGATCTCCTTGTAGAAGGAGATTGCGGGCAAAGAAGGTACGGGCCAGTTCAGGACGCAGAATTCCACCGGCCACCGCGGGAAGAGTCAGTAACAACAGCAGTCCCAGTGTCGACCACATTCGACTCCACGAAAGAAGCCTACCGGGCCGCAACTCGAGCATCCGCTGCTCCGCCAGTGCCACGGTTTGTTCGATCAATGCTGGGTTGTAGAGATGGCGCCTGGGATTGTTGGGATCGGTCAGTTGCACCGCAGTGATGAGAGCGTCTTCCAGTTCACCGGAAGCGGCCTCGACCATCGATGCCAGTTGATCCTCGGTCGCGGGAGTTCGTGCCGCCAGAAGGATGGCCCTGAAAGTGATCAGCAACAGGGTCAACACCGCTCCGATTTGCACCATCCTGAGAGCCAGCGGAAGATCGGCGACCCAATCGAGCAGGAACATCGCAATCATCGCGATGATCACCACCACGAGCCAACGGAAGCCACCGGTCATGGCACGCATCCAGCGCCTACGTGTTCGTAATTCCCTGATTCTCAGCAGTGCCAGTTGCGGCCTCTGAAGGGGAGTGGGTTGATTCGACTCGATCACGCTCACCTCTCGAAGATGGGCAAGTACTGGAATGGAATCTCCAGGATGATGCAGGCCATAGCCGTCGCATAGTTCGGCCCCACCAGGTCATGCCAGGATCCATCAGGATTTTGCAAAGACAAGATGTCGGACCACGTGTTCTTGTGCCACAAGGTCCAGTATTCGCCGCCCCGCTGAAATGCCGCCTGTGTGGCGTAGTACATCCCGTAGTAGTAATCGAATGTATTGAGAGCCTCGTACCGGCGTGGGCGGTGACGGGTGAGATAGATCAAACCTCGATCGATGATTTTATCTTCGTAAACCCCTGCACCATAGAGCGCAGTGACGCCTGCAGCGGTGAGAGGAAAGGTGGTCCTCGATCGCTGAACCCTTCCCGTGGGGCCGACCTCGTGCTGATACATGAATCCGCCACTCTCCATATTCGAAGAATCTCGAACATAGGAGATCGCAGCGTCGACCACTTCCTTCGGAACATGAATCCCAGCATTCCTCGACGCTCGAAGTGCCATCACCTGGCACACTGTGATGCTCATGTCCGCATCGTCTGCCCCGGGTTGATAGCGCCAGCCACCCGTTTCATTCTGTGCTTGAACGATCAATCCCACGGCGCTCTTGAGCTTCTCCTTGACCTTTTCCATGCCGGTCATGCCATAGACCTCTGCCAGAAAAAGCGTCGCAAAGGCGTGGCTGTACATTCTCGATTCATCGGTCGAGATGAAGCCATTGGTCTGGACCGATCTGAGAATGAAATCGAGCCCTTTCTCCACCTGCTCGCCGTACTTGCCCCTGCCTGGCAGGCTTCCCTGGGCAAGAAATGCCAGACACGCCAGTGAAGACACGCCGACATGCTTGCCAAGCCGACCCCGATACTCGTAATGAACCTTACGGCCGATCTTGTCGGTCCAGGACCCATCGGCTTGCTGAGTCTGCTTGAGGAATTCCAAACCTCGCTCTGCGGAGAGACGTGCCCGTTCCTGTAGTTTCAAGTCGATGACACGAACAGGCTCGTCATCCACTTGTGATCCTGACGAAATTACCGCTGCGGGTAGCATCAGCGCGAGTACCAGCAGTAGAAGAACGGGTCTGGTCACGATTTTCATCACTTCTCCTCCCACAACTTCAGTTTCTGGGTCACACAGGTGGCCTGAGTAAGGTTGGTCAGGACGATTCGATTTCCCACCACATCGATCCTGTCCCCCCCCGTCAATTCTGGGCGATAGGCACCGATCCTCGCGGCCCTTTTCTTCTCCGATGCGAGGGACCCGATGGTCCTGAACTTCAGGCTCGAATCTAGCGGCTGGAACAGCATACTCGAATTCTCGACATCGACGTAGACCACCCCACCTTCGACCAGCGCAGGTCGCGCTTTCGAAGCGTTGCTAGTCAAAGCCTGGTCCCACTTCTCGGTTCGACCGATGTCGTTGACCAGCATCGTGCTGAGTAAATCTCCAAACAACACCAGCCGGCCATCGGTCACCCCGAGCATGTGAGGCCCGATTCCTTTGCCCTCGATCTGACATTGGATCGAACCACTGGCAGCATCGATGGCATGCAGTTGAGAGGAATCGAGTGGTGTCACGAACAGAGTGCCCTCATGAAGCACCAGAGGATTCTGAGACCAATTCTTATTACTTCTCCTGCGCGATCGAAATCGATTGCGCTGAGAATTGAGAGATTCTCGATCGTATTCGGAGATCCACTCGACCTGACCATCCCATGCCCGCAAAGCGGCGATCACTCCTAGATTGGAGCAGCAGAATACGGTTCCATCCCGCACCAGAACAGCTCCGAGAAACGGCTCCCGCGCAGGCTCACCGAACATCGTCAACTCGACCTGGTTTCCAACGATCGGGCGCGACCAGATCTCCTCGCCAGTCCTTGCATCCAGACACCAGAGAGTCACATCGATGTAGCCGCTCTTTCTCCAGCCGAGCACCCAGACTTTTCCATCCTGAATCACCGGCTTCGAGTTGAAGGAACTATTTCGTAACATCTCGTTGCTGCCGCCACGATCGGCTGTGTCCCAGAGCAATCCACCGTCACCGGCCAGATCCCAGCACTTCATTCCCCTCGCAGGCAATGAGACCTGAATATCGAAGCCGAGGTAATCTTCCCTGCGACTGGCCCTAGCCACGTAGGAGCAGATCAACAGCGATCCGTCGGTCGACACCCAGAGCCGTGAATCGGGGTCCTGCTCCTCAAAATAAGGAGCACCGGAGTGGAGGTTATTATTTGCGATCAGTTTGCCGGTGCGGAGATCATATCTCAGCAATCTCCTCGAGGTGGCAATCGCCACCCAGTCCTTGCCAAAACCGGGAGCAAGTATCGATCCGAGGAGAGGGGGGAAATAACTCCGACCTCGGCCCAAGCCATTGGCGATGTGTTGCGAGTAGTTATGAGTCTTCCACGCGACCACCCCATCCTCGACCGGATTCGTAGGTACCTTCACCAACTCCACTCGATGCGGGACGGGCGCAAGCTCTGGCAGCACCACTCCAAGTTGCTGGGCATGTTCAGTCAGTTGCTGAGCACGCTCGGTCAGTCCCGCCCGTTGCACAGCAATCCAGCGCCTGGGCAATAAAGAGCAGGTGAGTTCCAACTGGAGCGCGGAACTCTCCGATTCATCCCCTAGATCAACCACCACCTGATCCCAGGCCTCGATGGCGAGTCCAGGTTGATCCCGCTCGAGGAACAGATCCCCGGCAGCGATCAGTGCCTGATTTCGGATTTTGGTGAGAGGAAACAGATCCGCCGCTCGCAAGAGTTCTGCGGGATCCAGTTGCTGAAGCGCACGTTGAAAAACCGATTGTGCGCGCGAATCGAATTCAGTGCGATAGAGCAGTTGATGTTCTGCAGGCAAGGAACGCAAAACCTCAACGATCTTGGCGGACAGCGGTCGAGCCACTCTCCAAATGTCCGATGACATTTCCTCCAGCAGGGGATCTTCGCCCCAGATCTTTTCGTGGAGAATCTGTAGCTTACGAATTCCGTTGAGGGTCTCTCCGGAATCGAGACGCGAAAGAGCATCGCGATATTCCTGGATGACTCCGTCGGCACCGACCAACAGTGGAATCAGAGCCCCACCCACATCCGCATGTACTGTTGCGCCAGCAGGCCAACACAACATCGACCAGCAAAACAGCACCCGAAGCCATCGGGCCTGCACAAGAGACTGGAACTGGTGGGTCGAGAGTGGGTCATTCATCAAGGCAGCCGGAACACCTTTCGCAGAATCCATTCTATCGTCAGTAGGAGTGTGAACAGAGCCAGAACCCAGCGATGGTCCCATAGCGGTTCTCGCTCGGCAGAAATTGGCACTTCTCGCTCCAGCGCCTCTACACCCCCTGCGACATCCGCGGCGTCCTTCGCTTCATAGTATTTTCCCCCGGAGAGTTGTGCAATCTTCTGTAACCTCGCCCGATCCATTCTCGGATCCGCATACTCCAACTGAGGTACAACCACCCGATATACGGCACTTGCGACCTCTTCCTCCCGGTCGATCAGCGAGATTCGGTGTTCCCCTAATTCACGAGCTTCGATGGTGGCCTCGTAATACTCGGGTCGAGCGGGGTTGCGGATCGCCTGGATCTCAAGAGGTCGCCCCTCATCCGAGTCGATCCGTTCCAGCATCAACTGTGCCTCATCCTCGGATGTGGGTTTGAAATCGGGGCCCAGCATCCGGGCCAGCAATTTGACTTCGCTACCGAGCACCACCTCCCGCGGATCGACGCTGATCGAGAATTGCTTCGATGGTCCGAGCAATCTGGCGGCTCCAACAAACCGAGTGACCTGCCCCCAGAAGCGGTAGAACCAGCGGTTGCCTACCAGCCGCCTGAGCCGCCAGGTGTCATCCGTGAGAGAGATGAAGGTTCTCCCACGCCCGTAGTACTGGAATGCAAAAATCGGTCTCGGTCCATACGTGAAGTGCTCATCCGTTTCATGGACCGCCAGTGCCACCGCACCCTTGCGTAATTTTTTCACTGGTTGGTACCAGTAAAACCCGGGCATCGTCAGGTCAGATCGGCCCTTCCACTGCCACAATTCTTCGTTCTTCTCACTGTCGGAGACCAGTTGCATCACCGGGTGCTCCAGTCCCTCGGGTGTCAACTGGACATGGAATGCGTCGACCAGATCTCTGGACATCGCGCCGCGCTCGTCCGCCTCTTCTAACTCCACTGGCAGCACTCGCTCAAGAGGATCCCCGCGGAATCTTCTAGGCATGAACCACTGTCCGGCGATGAACACGAGACCACCACCATGATCATCGACAAACTCGACGATCCACTCCTTCTGGTTGAGCGATAGAGCATCCGGTCGGATGTCTCCGAGAAACAGCACGTCATACTGGAACAGTTCCTCGCGTGACCGCGGGAACTCCTTCAATGGCGGAATCCCGGCGGAGGATTCCTGCTGGTACTCAGGGTCTGCTTCCAACAACAAGCACTGAGTTTCCATCGTCGGATCGCGAATCAAAGAATTTTTCAAATACCTGTAGTCGTATCTCGGGGGGCCCTCGACATAGAGGACCTTGATCTTTCTGGCCACCACGGTGACTGTTCTTTCGAGGATGTTATTTTCGCTGAACAACTCTCCGGGCTGATGCTCGATCTCGACACGACAGAGGTATTTTCCCGGAGAACGGGGAGTGAACTCGAGCCTGTGCGGCACCACCTGGCCGTCTTTGCCGATTCGAGCGTAGTAAGGCACTCTCTGTTCGATTCCACCATCCTCGCGTAACAACTGAAGTTCTGTACGAACATCAGAATCTTCGAATCCTTCCGCTGCGATGCGGAAATCGACCGAAACGCGATCTCCCTCAAGCACGACATCCGCGATGTCCAGATCGATCAGCCGGATGTCACGGGGTTCCTCTGCATTGCCGATTCCAATCACGTGAATGGGGATCTCTCGAATTCCGAATCGGCGGGCCACCTCCTCGGGAGAACTGATGCCTCCACTGTCCCTTCCGTCACTCAGCAGCACCATCGCGGCGACGGTTTTGCCCCTAGCATCATCCAGGGTATCTCCCATCGCATCCCCGATTCGGCTCACACGTCCACGTAACTCGATCTTACTGGCATCGAAACTCGACTCCTCAGTCAAGAAATCGGATCCCTTCTTGATCTTCGGTAGGTCTGCGATCCCCCGCACCCCATCGGAGCCGCTAACGATTCGTACATTTGCATCCTGGCGAAGTCGTTCCACCAGATCACAGGTACCCCCGGTCAACAGTCCACGTGCGATGTCGAGTCGGGTCGTCTCCTCCAACACCTGAATTCCGGCGACCGATGCGATGGTCGAGGGAATCGATGCATCGGACCAACGATCCTGGATTCCCATCGAAAAGGAATCATCGACCACGACCAATACCGTAGAAGATTCAGTCTGAACCCGCTCACGAGTCAGAGTTGGCTGGAACAGGATCAGCACCAGCAGCAACAGCGAGAGGAAGCGAAGCGAACCCAGCAATACCCTCGAACTTCTGCCGATCTTTCCCAGTTCTCCGCGATAGCCCCACACAGAAAGCCCAAGCAAGATCGGAATGATGACCACCGCAATGACCCAAGGCTCAGGGGCTGCGAGCCATTCGACCCTCGTTTCGAGTCGAGTTTCAGACATACCCAGAAGCAGAGGTCGCATCATTTCCCCCTCCTTCTCGCGCGGCCAAAGAAGTAGGCCAGTCCGGTTTCGGTGACGAGCAGCGCCAGCACCGTCCAGAACAACGGATACCAGATATCTCCCAAGCTTGCTCCCCGCGATTCTTTTTCCTGATCGGACAGTTGAGATCGGTCATGGGCAACTGCGGGATACAGAGCCGCGATTTCTTCGGGATCGGCCAGCACCAGCGCGCCCTCTTCAGGCCTGGCATTGACGGCAAAGGCATCGCTTCGCACTTCACCATTGTCGGACTCGAATCGAATCTCGTAGACCCCCGGGATCCACCGACCCGGCACTTCCAATCGGAAGGACCTGCGATCTTCTGTCTCCTTCAAGGCCAGTGGCACCGCACCCCCGTCAGGAGTCAGCATCGTGACCCGAGGAGCATAATCTTCTGAAGAAACCTGCTGAACCCAAGGTTGACCGAGAGCCAAATTCCGACCACCGCCTTCTCTCAGGATCAACCATGGAAACGCTTCGTGAAGAAAACAAACATATGCAGGCGTGATGGGGAAATTACTCCAATCCCGATCTGCTCCGGTACCAAACACCAGCAGCACTCCACCCTCGTATCCCTTCTGGACCAGGATCGGAGTCGACTCGAAATCGTCAAGAGTCATCAACACATCCGATTCAGAAACCGGAGACAGCGGTTTCCGATGACCGTGAACCGCCACATCCCCGAGTCCCGCTTCCGGGAACCCTGACAGGTAGTTCAGAACCGGATGATCGGGGCTATCGATCTGCCAATGGAAAAAGTTCTGACGACGCTTGTCCACAATCGCTGGCCCCGCCTCATAAGGGAACCAGCCGGAGCCACCTCGCCAGGCGTGGGTCGACCAACTCTCCGGAACCATCCGAGGGCCGTTGAAGATCAACACACCGCCACCACGTTTGAGAAAGTCTTCGATCTTGTCTGAAATTTCCTCGCTCATTCGTGACATATCAGCCAGCACAAGTACCCGAGCGCTGTCGAGGTCCGCCGAAAAGAATCGATCCTCGGGGATCACTTCAACCCGATATGGAGAGAGGCGTACACCGGTAGGTCCAACCTCATCAGTACCCAGTGCTGCCACCAACCAGTCCGACTCCGAGGATTCACTGATGGCATCCCAGCCGCCATCCACCACCAGGACATCAACGGCTTCCAGCACCTCGGCGGTAAAGTACCTGACATCATCTCGATCAAGATCGTCACTCCTCAGCCGCACTTCGACCCTCGCAACGCCGGGCAGTCTGAAGATGTGGGGGAAGGAAATGGTCCGACCTTCACCACCCTCGACATCAATTCTTCGGCTTCCCTGAACCTGACCATCGACGAGGAATTCGACCTCGATTCCAGGCACCATCTCGATTCCTCGATTCTCTACCACCGCCTGAAATGCCACCGGAACATCGGAACTGATCAATCCCGATGATGGGCGAAGTGACACCAGCGTGACATTTCGGGGCCGATCAGGACCCACTGGATGCAAGATTAACTCTGCACCAGTGGAATCGAGTCGCTCCAGCGCCTCGCGCAGCGCAGGGAGTTCGGTACCGTCCTCGGAGAGCCAGTCTCCTCGCTGGAAATCGGAGTAGATGTGAAAGGACCAGTTGCCGCCCCGCTCGTTGGCCAGATTTGCGGCTTCCGAGATCAGCACTTCAGGGGTCAGAGTCAGCCACCCGGGGGAAAGTTGCTCGAGATCCCCGAGGATTCCTGCCGGCCCCATTTCCCCGACCACTTCTAACAGTGGAATCGGGGTTTCTGACGGCGGCAATCCTCCCACCAGCAATGAAGTGCGATCCCCGGCCTTAAGCCCCAGCAACAACTGGCGCGCCTGATCTCGTGCGGCTTCCATCGTCGTTCGGCTGGTCTTCCGAGCCGCAGTACTTCCCGAAGCGTCGATGATGACCGCCTCCTGACGTACCTGCTTCCCCAGGATGGGAAGGGCATCGGTGGTCAAGGTTGGACGAGCCATCGCCATCACGAACAAGAGTAATGCCAGGGTTCTCAACAGCATCAGTAACCAGTTCTCAAGTCGAAGACGCCGCTGGTGACGTTTCATCGCCTTGAGTAGAAACTCCATTGCAGCCCACCGGCGGCGGCGATATCGCTGACGGTTGATCAGGTAGATCACAATCGGTATCAGGCCAAGCGCTAGGAAGCCGAGCATGGCGGGATTGGCTAAATTCATCGTTTCCCACCCACTCGCCGGACCAGAGCTTCCCTCAGCACTTGGTCAAAGCCCATCGAGCAATCTGCCAGTTGGTACTGGACTCCGCTGTTTCTGAAATCCTGTCGTAATCGCCTCATGAACTCACGAATTTCAACTAGGTACGCTTCCCGAACTGCATCCGGATCTGCCAGTTGCACCGGCATCTCTTCCATCCCCTCGAACAGAGTCATCCTGTTGAAAGGAAAGTTCAATTCATCCGGATCCATGATGTGGAGAACCAGTACGTCATGACCCGCATGGCGAAGTTTCCGGAGCCCATGAACCAATCGATCTTGGTCATCGAAGAGGTCGGACAGCAAGACGATGAGGCAACGACGTTTCAATCGATCGGAAACTCGACCGAGCACTTCCCCGATATCGGTAGCGTCCTGACCCGCTTGCTGCGCCAGCACACTGACGAGATCCTGAAGATGACTGCGGCTCTGTGAGATGGCTGCTTCGGCTCGAATTTTGTCATCAAAAACCAGGGCTCCGACCGCGTCCTGTTGCCCCAAGATTAGATAAGCGAGAGAAGCAGCGAGGGTCCTGGCATATTCCAGTTTCGTCATCGCTCCTGATCCGTAGGTCATCGACTCACTGGCATCGAGAACCAGCTGGACCCGAAGATTGGTCTCTTCCTCGAATTGTTTGATGTAGAAGCGATCGGACCGACCAAAGACCTTCCAGTCAATATGTCGGATGTCATCGCCTGGGACGTACTCCCGGTGCTCTGCAAACTCCACCGAAGAGCCATGAAAGGGACTGCGATGCAGCCCTGTGATGGACCCCTCAACGATCATCCGGGCACGGACCACCAGACCTGCGACCTTGGCCAGCGAAGCTGGATCAAGAAGTCTCTGGGACTCTTCAGACGACATGCGCCGCCGTTTCCTCGAGTAATCTCCTGATGATGTCATCGGAGCTGACGCCCTCTGCCTCTGCTGCAAAGTTGGTCACGATCCTGTGTCGAAGAACTGGCAAGGCCACCTTGCGGATGTCATCTCCAGTCACATGCGGGCGGCCAGCCAGAACCGCACTCGCCTTCGCACCGAGAACCAGGTATTGCCCTGCGCGTGGTCCCGCTCCCCACTCGACATGTCGGCGCACAAAATCGGGAGCATCTTCTGTTCTGACACGGGTCGCCCGAGTCAACCGCAATGCATATCGGATTAGATCATCGGCAATCGGAACGCTGCGAACCAACGCCTGCAATTCAAGGATTCGAGTTCCATCGATCACCGATTCCACTTCCGCATCCTGACCTCCGGTAGTGCGCTGCATGATTTCCAGTTCCTCTTCAGCGTTGGGATAGTCGACGCTGATGTTGAACATGAATCGATCCAGTTGCGCCTCGGGAAGCGGGTAAGTGCCTTCCTGCTCGATGGGGTTCTGAGTTGCGAGCACGAAGAAGGGCGGAGTGAGCGGATGACGATTCCCGCCCACCGTGACTTGCTTCTCCTGCATCGCTTCCAGCAGTGCGGCCTGTGTCTTGGGAGGTGTCCGGTTGATTTCGTCAGCCAAGACGACATTGGCAAAGATGGGCCCTGGCACGAAACGGAACACTCGGTCTCCCGATTCCGAATCGGATTGGATCACCTCGGTGCCAGTGATATCACTCGGCATCAGATCGGGAGTGAACTGAATCCTGTTGAATGTGAGGGAGAGTGCCCGGGCCAGGGTACTGATGAGAAGGGTCTTGGCGAGACCAGGAACTCCCACCAGCAAGCAATGACCTCCGGAGAGTAATGACAGCAGTAACTGATCGATGACTTCATCCTGGCCGACGATGACCTTTCCCAGTTGTCGCCGCAGTTTTCCCACCGCCTCCTGAACTTGAGCGATCGTATCTGCCCCGGGTTCATCCTGGGCCTCACTGGCGCCCGAGAAACCCTTATTGTCAGAGATTTCTCCCGGCTCAAATCCCTCATCGGGGCGTTCTTCTGCGCTGGTCATGTACTTTCCTCGTTCCTGGGGCTGGCCGGACGGGAGTTCTCTCCTCGCCTGGGCAATACCTGCAAGATGGTTCCGGGGGTCAATTTCTGACACCCTAGGTGGACGGGTCCTCTGGTCCCTGGACGATAATGGGAACCGATTCAGGAAGAAACCTACAGAGATGACAGAATTGGCTCCCCTCATCTCCTCTGGACTCTCCTGCCCGGGTCTCGTTGACTTGGATCCTGCCACCCCTAAACTCTGTCCACTGCCCCTTCCAACGAAATGTCGCCACGGGGTGGTTCCATCGGATTGTCCGACCGGGAACCTCCCGATCGGCCTGTATCTGCCGGAAGAGCGACCTCGAAGGAGCCCCTGCCGAAACAGGGGAAGACGAGGGGGTCTCATGACCGACGGAATGAATGCTCGAGAACTGTTCCAGTCCCACAATAGCCTCACCTACGACGACCTCATCATCTTGCCCGGATACATCGATTTCGGGGCTCAGGATGTGCAACTTCAGACCAAGATCACTCGTGAAATCGAGATTGCGGCTCCCCTCTGTTCGTCACCGATGGACACCGTCACAGAGACCGAAATGGCAGTGAACCTGGCTTTGCTCGGAGGCATCGGCTTCATTCATTACAACAACACCATCGAACAGCAAGCTCGCATGGTCCGTCGGGTGAAGAGATACGAGAACGGTTTCATCACCGAGCCGGTCGTGCTCAGCCCGGCCCACTGCATCCAGGATGTTGACGAGATTCGCACCAAAAATGGTTTCTCAGGAATCCCCATCACCGAAGACGGAACCCTGAATACGAAGTTGGTGGGAATCGTCACCAATCGAGATGTCGACTTCGAGCAGGATCGGTCGACCTTGTTGCGCGAAGTGATGACCACCGACCTGATCACAGCCCCCAAGGGCGTGACCCTCAGGGACGCCAACCAGCTGCTGCGCGAGTCGAAGCGAGGGAAATTACCGATCATCGACGAGAATGGCAATCTCACCGCTCTCGTTTCCCGCACCGACATCATGAAAAACCGGGAGTTTCCCGACGCCTCGAAGAGTGTCGACAAGCAATTGATGGTCGGGGCTGCTCTGTCCACCCGCCCCGAGGATCGTGAGCGCCTCGAAGCACTGGTTGAGGCCGGTGTCGATGTTGTCGTGATCGATAGCGCCCAGGGCCATTCGGTCTATCAGGTCGAGATGCTGAGGTATATCAAGAAGAGCTACCCCGACCTCCAGGTGATCGCCGGCAATGTGGTCACTCAGAATCAGTGCGCAGCACTGATCCAGGCGGGAGCCGATGGAATCCGCGTCGGAATGGGGCCAGGGTCCATCTGCACCACGCAGGAAACGATGGCGGTGGGCCGCGGTCAGGCTGCGGCGGTCTATCACTGCTCGCAGCACTGCCGGGAACAAGGCGTTCCCGTGATCGCCGATGGCGGAGTGCGCGATATCGGACATATCGTCAAGGGCTTGGCGATGGGCGCTTCTGCAGTGATGATGGGATTGATGTTTTCCGGAACTTCGGAAACTCCAGGCGAGTACTTCTACCAGAATGGCGTGCGCCTGAAACGCTACCGTGGAATGGCCTCGATTGAGGCGATGGATGTCGGTGGCGGAAAAAGATACTTCGCCGAAGAAGAAACTGTGCGAGTGGCCCAGGGTGTTTCGGGGATGGTGCTGGACAAGGGTTCGATTCGAAATCTGGTGCCGTACCTCTGCCAGGGCTTGAAGCACGCGTTCCAGGATATCGGTGTCCGAAACCTCGGTGCACTGCACTCGATCCTCGACAGCGGTGATCTGAGCTTTGAAACCAGAACTCAATCCGCCCAGCGTGAGGGTGGAGTTCATGACATGTACTCCTATGAGAAACCGGCACTCGGCTCCCGAGAGCGTGTCGAGTAGCCACGAGATCCGAGAGGAGGCCGGATGGCCGCGGAAATTAGTAATGAATTCTGTGCGATCCTCGACTTTGGATCGCAATACAGCCAGTTGATCGCCAGGCGGGTTCGGGAGAACCGCGTCTACTGCGAGATCCTTCCCTGCACCACCACTGCAGAAGATTTGAAGGCTCTCGGAGTGCAGGGAGTCATCCTCAGCGGCGGCCCTTGTGGGGTCTACGATGATGATGCGCCGACCCTTGACCCCGCCATCCTCGATCTGGAGTGCCCAGTACTGGGAATCTGCTACGGCATGCAGGCAGCATGCCAGGCATCCGGTGGTGAAGTCACTCCTTCTCTGGAGCGCGAATACGGCGACACTACTATCTTTCTCAACGAAACCGACAATCCGATTTTCCACGGCTGCGAGGAGCGAATGCAGGTGTGGATGAGTCACGGAGATCGGGTCAACAAGATCTCGTCGGACTTCGTCCCCATTGCCCACACCGAAAACACACCTCTGGCAGCGGTACACGAACCGACTCATCAGTTCTGGGGATTACAGTTCCATCCCGAGGTGACCCACACCCGAGATGACGGAAAAATTCTCAACAACTTCCTTTACCGTATCTGCCGCTTTTCAGGCGACTGGGAGATCCAGGATTACGTTTCCAAGGCGGTGGAAGAGATCCGCAAACAGGTGGGCACCGACAAGGTGGTCTGTGCGCTCTCTGGAGGTGTAGACTCCTCGGTGGTTGCCATGTTGATTCACAAGGCGATCGGCGACCAATTGACCTGCTTCTTCATCGACAATGGCGTACTACGCCAGGGGGAAGCGGAGCAGGTGTGCGAACTGTTCGGAAACCAGTTCGGTCTCGATTTCCGCTTCGTCGATGCCACCGATCGGTTTCTCGAACGACTCTCTGGGGTCACCGATCCTGAGGAAAAACGAAAGAAAATTGGCCACCAGTTCATCGAGGAATTTCGTGAAGCGGCCAAGCAATTCAAGGACGCCCGTTTCCTCGCACAGGGAACTCTCTACCCGGACGTCATCGAGAGCGTGAGCCCCTTCAAGGGCCCATCCGCCACCATCAAGAGCCACCACAATGTCGGAGGATTGCCCGATGATCTCGACTTCGAGTTGATCGAACCGCTGCGATTCCTGTTCAAGGATGAGGCGAGAGTGATCGGCAAAGAGGTGGGTCTACCGGATGAAATAGTTCAACGGCAACCATTCCCAGGGCCCGGGCTCGCAATCCGAATCGTCGGCGAAGTCACCCGGGAACGCCTCGAAATTCTTCGAGCCGCCGATGCCATCGTCCAGAAGGAGTTACTAGGCTGGAGTCGCTACCGTGACATCTGGCAAGGATTCGCAGTTCTCCTGCCGGTTCGCTCGGTGGGAGTGCAAGGGGATCAGCGCACCTACGATTGCACCGCAGCCTTGAGGATTGTCGAATCCACCGATGGCATGACCGCCAACTGGATGCTGCCTCCGCAGGAGGTGCTCGCACGAATTTCAAACCGAATCTGCAACGAAGTACAAGGGATCAATCGAGTGGTCCTCGACATCTCCAGCAAACCTCCCTCGACCATCGAATGGGAGTGAGGATGTCACTTGGGTTTTTTTTCTTGTCGTTTTACTCCCGGTGATCATCGGGATCATCCTCATCTTTTCAGGCAAGGGTTCAGATCGTGACGGATTGGATTGAATCTGTGAGCATATTTTCTGGGGTTATTTTTCTTGTCGTTTTGCTCCCGGTGATCATCGGAATCATCCTCATCTTTTCAGGCAAGGGTTCAGATCGTGACGGATTGGAATGAATCTGTGACCACACTTTCTCAGGGATCTCTCGACGGAACTGGCTTGAAGATTGCCATCGTCGTTTCTCGATTCAGTGGTGAACCATGCCAAAGATTGCTCGATGGAACTCTCGAGCGACTGATTGAACTCGGCGCTACTGAACAAAACATCGATGTAACCTCCGTTCCCGGAGCATTCGAAATCCCCATCGTCGCAGCGGAATTGAGCAGAGGCCGTCCGAGAAAATACGATGCGATCATTACTCTTGGATGCATCATCCGTGGTGAAACCCCTCATTTTGATTTTGTTGCCGGCCCCTGTGCAGAGGCGCTGATGAAACTACAGAGTTGCGCAAGCCCCTCAGTCGCTCTCCAGCAACCTCCCATCATCTTTGGCGTCTTGACCACCGACCATCGGGACCAGGCGTTGGCGCGATGTGGTGGCGATCGGGGCCACAAGGGCAGAGATTGTGCCGAATCAGCCATCGAGATGGCTCAGTTGCTCAAAAAGATCCGGAGTTCATCGTCATGACCAGTACAACCGGCCCAAGACGCCGATCCAGAGAACTAGCACTCCAGTGCCTCCACCAGTGGGACCAGCAGGGACATGAGTCTTCCCTCGAAATCGTCGAGGGAGTGATGGACAGCCTCGGGGCTGAAGCGGAAATTCGCCCTCATGCTCGTGCAATTCTGTCGGCATACTGGGACCACCCTGCGGACCTCGACGAATGGATCGATTCCGCCAGTGAGAACTGGCGATTGAGCCGCATGGCAGTGATCGATCGCAATGTTCTGCGGATCGCAGCCACGGAACTTCGCTACATTGAAGATGTTCCGGCCCGCGTTGCCATCGATGAAGCGATTGAAATTGTCCGAAGGTTTTCGACCGAGAAATCGGCTTCCTTCGTCAATGGCATCCTGGATCGGTTACTAAAAGATACGGAGCAAGTCGATGATCCTAGGTAAGTTGTTCGGGAAAAAAGAACCGAGCGATTCACCTGAAGAAGAAAAATTGGGGGCCTTCGCTCGCCTTCGCAGAGGACTGGGAAAAACCAGAGCAGCGCTGGCTGCAGTATTCTCACTCGGCCGCAAGCTCGATGCAGACCTTCTTGAAGAGGTCGAAACCATCCTGATCCAGGCAGACTTCGGCCCAAGGGTGGCGATGGAACTCTGCGATGATCTCGAGGCCGCTTATACTGACCGCGAGTTCTCTCCTGATGAAGTAGTCCCCTTTCTCAAGGGAAAACTGCGTGATCGACTCGGAGATGGTCATTCCATCTGCTGGGCAGAGCAGGGGACCACGGTGATCGTTGTGGCCGGGGTCAATGGGGTCGGAAAAACCACTTCCATCGCAAAATTGGCTCACCAGTGGAGGTCGGAGGGCAAGAGCGTGATGCTCGCTGCGGGAGATACCTTCCGTGCCGCAGCCATCGAGCAGCTCGGCATCTGGAGTGAGCGACTCGGGGTCGAGATGATTCGAGGGAAAACCGGTGGTGATCCAGCCGCTGTGGTCTTTGACGCGGTCCACGCAGCCAAGGAGAAACAGGTCGATGTGTTGCTGATCGATACCGCTGGCCGCCTCCACACCGAGAAACCACTGATGGATCAACTGGGCAAGATTGGTCGGGTGATCGGGAAGCAACTGGACGGTGCCCCGCACGAGGTGCTTCAGGTGCTCGATGCCACCACCGGGCAGAATGCCATCTTGCAAGCCAAGGCATTTCATGAGGCGATGCCAGTGACCGGACTGGTGCTGACCAAACTCGACGGCACCGCACGTGGAGGAGTGATCTTCCCCATCTTGACGGAGATGAACCTCCCCGTGAAATACATCGGTGTCGGAGAAGGGATCGAAGACTTACAGGCCTTTGACCCGGAGAGTTTCATCAAGGCACTCTTCGACTAGGGCTGACGGTCGGCAGAGCCCCTTCTCACCAGTTCGTAGATTCCGTCTCCATCCAGATCCGCCATCCCTTCCTGGCCGATGCCCCCGATCACCTGATCGAGTTGGCCATCTCCGTCTTCATCGCCGCCCCCACCGGCCAAAGAAAGCCACTTTTCTCCCGCAGAGAGTGCCCTCAAAGGTGGCCCCTGGGCAGGATAAACCACCGCATGGTATCCCCCCTGCTTGCGCTGCGGTTGTTGTGCCAAGACTCGATCACCGTTGCTGATTCGCCCCACTGCCAGCGGAAGGTCTCCCGCCAGTAAACCGGGAAAAGGTCCGGTCGATTTTTGCAACAGTGCTCCCGATCCGAAATCCAGTATCAGCAGTCCCGACCCATCGGTTGGCCGCCCCATCCCCAGCAAAACCATTTCATCGCGACCATCGTCATCGATATCGAACAGGTGCACCCGGACTCTTCCCGCCGGAGCCAGCCCACGGATGATCGGAGCCGCCAGGTGTGGCTTTCCCTGTGGATCGACACAGCAGATCTCCAGATCATCGGGCCCCGCCTCCTCAGCGCTGCCATAGAGGCTTTGAATCCCATCGAGATCGAGGTCACTAGGAGTTGAACCCGCTTCAGGCTGAATCGGGTGCATCACCGATCCCTTCAGCGGTACATGCCCGAGACCGAGGATATGACCGGCTTCATGCACCACCACCTTTCCAAGTTGCGGTTCGATGCGGCTCACTGCATTCCTGCCCAGACCTCCTGGAGGGAAATTCGTGGTGGTCTTCTCAAGTGTCCAGTCCAACGAAGTATTGAGATGGATCGACCAGTCAGTGGCATCACCGGACTCCGGAGACGCCGCGATGTGGGCCAATAGTTCCGATGAAACACCAAAGGAGACACAGGAGTGACCGTGATTTGCACCTCTCCATCCAATCGTCAGATTGGCAGACTCACCTTCATCGGCTCGTCGAAAGGAACAGGTTCCTGGGAGTTTCCACTTCGCAAGTGCGGACTCGATCACCTCTTCAGCCTGAACAGTATCGAAGGGGCAATCGCTGGGATCCATGCGCCATAGAATTCCATCCGCTCCTACGGTGCGGTGTAAGATGGAAAATCGATACTGGAAGGCATCGCCACTCTCTTCCGACTCTTCGTCTTGCGAGTGTTGAGAAAATGGAGGTGGATTCAGACGGGATTCAGGGAGCAGATGGCAGGCGCACAACATCAGTGGGATCACCAGCAGCGTGGCGCAGATCCCCCTCACCGATGAGAAGTCCCACCGCAATATCGACAAGCGACTCTTCCACGATTGCACCAAGTTCGATTCTCCCCTCTCGAGAGCTCCGCACCGGGCGCTCCCCGGTCGGATGAAAAACCGCCCGCTGCCTCGGCGCAAGGCGCGAGTCAGCGAGCGGTCCATCTTCTGAAGAAATCTGCGGTTCTAGAGGTCAGAGAGAAACAGCAACAAAGCCGCCCGATCTTGTGCCCCGAGGGCCTGATACGCTGCAGTCATCTGATCCGCCTCATCCTCGTGAAGCAAGATCGCATCCTCGAGGGTGGTGGCTCTTCCATCGTGAAGGTATGGGGCCGTGAACCGAACTCCCCACAGTGGCGGAGTCTTGTAGAAACCGACGTCAGCGGGAGTGCCCAGATCAGCCGTGCCACGGAAATCATCGGGATAGATGTCGTGCAGGAGCAGGTCCGAGTAGAGCGGAACCGGTCCCTCAGAGCCTTGTAGGGCAGGAACATGGCAAATTGCACAACCTATCGAGGTGAACAAAGTCTCTCCTACAGCCACCTCTGGATCCTGGTTTCCTCCGCGAGGAGGCGGAGCCAGGTGAGTGGCGAAGAACAACATGTCCAAGAAATCCTCCGGAAGGATTTCGGGGTCTGCCACAGGATCGGCATCGGTGAGGATTCCAAATCCACGACCATCGTCAGGCACTGTGATTCCGGTCTCGCCACCCAGCGCATCTCGCAGGAAATCTGACAGGGTCGGCACTTGTCCCCTCCAGCCGAGTTTTCCCACCTCGAGAAATGCGCCGACATCGATCATTCGAGCGACACCACGGCAGCCATTTCCATCCAAATCGTTGGGATCCTCGTGAGAGAGAATTTCGCTATCTGGAATCGTTTCAATCAGCCCCAACCCGAGGGTATGAGGAGTCTGGCGTTGCTCGAAGACATCCGCTAGCGGATTGGATTCCTCGCGCCCCGGTGTATCGGGGCGTCGCAGTTTGCTGGCCACCTGTCCTCCAGGAAGGTCC
Source organism: Planctomycetota bacterium (assembly GCA_028825265.1). Taxonomy (GTDB): domain Bacteria; phylum Planctomycetota; class UBA8108; order UBA1146; family UBA1146; genus QNYK01. The sequence goes on along the minus strand of JAPKAM010000042.1, from coordinate 1,867 downwards.
TGGAACGGGCCGCTACCACCATTGTCCAACCCGAAACGCATCACATTCACATCGAGTCCACCGGCACCGCCGATGACAGGTTTCTGGTGACAAGACCGACATGAATCCGCATTGAGATCGGGAGTCCCCAGACCTTCCGCCTGAGTCCAATCGCGATCGAACACCTTGCGGCCGCGAATCCACTGCTCCAGTTCGGCGGGATCGAGAACCCGATCGGGACCGCCCATTGCACCTACCGGTGGAACCGGAGTGTCGTCATCGATGATCTCGGCATTGACAGCGGTGATCACCAGCAGGGTCGAGAAGAGTACGAGCATCGAAGTCATCAAATAATTTGCTATTCTCATCAAATCGCCTCCAAGAATCGAATCACTGCATCCTGCTCTGAAGGAGTCCTGGCATCAAAGGCGTCTCTCGACTGCTGCCCTTCTCCTCCATGCATCAGGATGGCATCGCGCATGGTGTCTGCCCGACCGTCGTGTAGCCAGGGACCATGGAGTCGCACTCCCCACAACGGCTGAGTACGGAATTCATTGGAGGTGAGCAGTGGAGTGATCACGCTAAACTGAGGCATTCCCATAGAAATCCCATCGGCCAGTTCTGGCCCCATGTCGTGAAGCAACAGATCGGTGTATGCGTTGATCGGTCCCACCGAGGATTCCAGATCGGGAACATGGCAACTCACACAATTCATCTGAAAGAACAAGGTCTCTCCCAGAATCTCCTCTGCCCCCATCGGCATTCGAGGTGCGGGTGCGACAAACTTGCTAAAGACGACGATGTCTCCGAGATCCACAAAGGGCATCTCGGGGTCTGCGACGGCATCGAGGTCTACGGTCGGATCATCGGGACCTGCGCCGACTTGCATCATGGCGGCACTGACGATTCCGCCGCTTCCCTGGAACGGATCCGTGGTGATTCCCATCTGATTATTCAAAGCACCACGCAGGAACGCCTCGAGGAAGTTGGCCTGTAACTTGAATCCGAATCGGCCAATGTTCCCCGCTCCATCGGTGTTGTAGCGGCCGCTGATGCCGTCGGCATTGGAATCATCGGGATCAGCGTTGGAAACGATCTCAGAATTGGAGACCAGTTCGAAGAGCCCCACACCGAACCCCGGAGGAGCATTTCTCTGCGCCACTGTGACCTGAAGCCCTCCCACCTGAGAGGAATCAGGAATCGAGGGTCTGCCGCCACTCCCCGCACCGGGCACGGTGTAGGATGGCATCACGATGCTGGGAACATCATCAGGATCCCAGATGGGACTCTGATTTCCAGGAGGCCCCACTGCTGCGAAGAAAAAGTTTCGGTAGATCGGGGCAGAACCACCGACTGCCGGAGTGCTGTGGCACGCCACGCAACTGACTGCATTGTAGTAGGGCCCGAGCCCCTCCTCGGGAGTAAAATTCTTGTGCATCAGATCACGGCCACGAAGAAACGAATCAAAGGTGGCCTGATCGAGTCCCTGAAGAGCACCTCCGAGGGTGCAATTGGCATAGGACTCACAACCTAGATCATCGCCGGTTGGATCCGCGCCACAGACACCGAACGGCTGCGCGGGAGCAGAGCCATTCAAAAACAGGTAGCCGAAGAGATTGATGGCATCCCCAAGATTGATCAAGCCGTCATCATTGATGTCGTATGCATCTTCACAGTAGCCGACGCCACCGGTGAACATGTACTGCAACATCGTGACTCCGTCGGAGATATCCAACGAGTTGTCTTCATTCACATCTCCACGCATGAAGTCTGTAGCATGGAGTGGTCCCACGCCCAAAGTCGTCAGCAATAGAAACATGGCGACAAAAATTCTCACGGTGAGTCCTCGTTTCGTGTGCGTTTCATGAGCGGCTGGCATTGAGAGCCA
>JAPKAM010000145.1 GCA_028825265.1 Planctomycetota bacterium | reverse complement strand
ATGTCCCAACGGCACCCGGTCCGTTCAACGACGGTCCAGATGCGACCACCGACGATACGCTGCCGGTGTGCGATAGTGACGATACGAATTGCTAGAGATCTTCAAGTGAGTTGCGAGGGGTCGTCGAATACGACCCCTCGCAACAAGCTCTGAGGTGTGCGACCGCTGATCAAGAATTCCCCCTCCGGAAATTCAGAGAAGCGACCACGTCCCCTCCGATTCAAGAGATCTTCCCGCTTCGTGCATGACCAAGTAATCAACTATTATCCGGTTTAGTTATGGCCTTGCGATATCGCTACGATGTCGCAAGGCCGCTTCTGTTGACTTCTTCCACCAATTCCAGGCTCCATGACTGCTTGCCCGACCCCCTTCCACGGAGCATCCTCCTTTCTGCATCCTCTCTCTTCGAGGAACCGTTGGAGGCTCATGAAGGCAATCCTGTTCGATCTGTTCGGCACCCTGGTCCCCAATCTCCCCTCAATTGCCTGGGAGAAAAGCAGTTCGCAGGTCGCCTCGATTCTCCAGATCGACGCTGATCTCTATCAGGAACTATGGGCTGCGCGATTCCGGGATCGAATGGTCGGCCAGATCCTCGATGGTGATCACCAGTTTGACGGCCTTCTGAAGGAAGCCAAAATCGAGGTCCCCATCGAGCGACGGCGACGGGCCGCTCAACTGCACAGGGACCTTCTGCGAGAAGTCCTCGTTCCCAAACCGGAAACCTGCTCGACACTCGACCAGATCCTGAGTGCCGGCCTGCAACTCGCATTGGTCACCGACTGCTCCAGCGCCGCTCCGGAACTACTCGACGAAACAGCCTTGGGTCGCTATTTTCAGACCCGATCGATCTCCGCATATCTGGGAGTACGTAAACCAGATCCCAAGATGTATGCTCACAGTCTCGATGCCCTCGGACTTGCTGCTGAGGAGTGCATCTATGTCGGAGATGGAAACTCGGAAGAGTTACTCGGAGCCAAGAAGTGCGGCCTCGTAACGGTTTGGGTCGACAATGGCCCGCAGCAGCACTGGCACGAAAGATTTGCACCGACTGGAGACCACACGATTCGCTCGCTGGATGAACTACTACCGATCATCCACTCACTCAGAACAACATAACCAGGGAGCCCCATGGAACGAGTCGTGATCGAAACCGGTGAGAATCCAACTGCGGCGGTCATCTGGCTACACGGCCTGGGAGCCGACGGTCATGATTTCGAATCGATCATTCCCGAACTCGGAGTCGATCAAATCGACCCGATCCGTTTCATCTTCCCCCACGCACCGGTTCGTCCCGTAACCATCAACAATGGCATGGAGATGCGAGCCTGGTATGACATCCTCGAGGCGTCCTTCGATCGCCGTATCGATGAGTCTGGGATTCATGAGAGCGCTGCACTGATCGAATCCCTGATCGCCGAACAGCGCGAGTTGGGGATTCCTGACCAGCGATTGGTCCTGGCAGGATTCTCGCAGGGAGGAGCCATGGCTTACCATGTCGGCCTCAAACAGACCTCACCGATCGGAGGCATCCTGGTCCTCTCCGCCTACCTTCCGGTGCCCGATGCTCTTCTCGACAACGCTGGCGAGAAGGCCAGGTCCACACCTCTTCTGTGCTGCCATGGCCAGTGGGACCCGGTGGTGCCGCTCGCACTGGGAGAATCTTCAGCCCGGCAAGTCGAGCAAGCAGGCTGGCCGCTAGAGTGGAAGACCTACCCCACCGCTCATTCACTCCACCCCGACGAAGTGAGCGATATCGGCCAGTGGCTTAGGGGTCTCCTGGGTTGATCTAGGCGACTCGTCCTGCAGCAAGAGCGATGAATGAAATGAGGGATAAGGTGGTCACTCACTCCAGTCAGTTGAAGGGCAATACCTTTCAGCCGGACATCTATGAAAAACTCTTACCGCTACTCCCAGATGACAAGAACTCCAGCATCCTGGATGTCGGAGCAGGGTCGGGATTTTTCTGTGCCAAGATGCGCGAGTGCGGCTACCGGAATCTAACCGCCTGCGATCTTCCTCAGTTCGATTTCAAGGTCGAAGAGGTCCCCTATCACGGTTGTAATCTCAATGAATCCATCCCGCTTCCTGATCAAAGCATCGACTGCACCATTTCCATCGAAGTGGCCGAGCACATCGAGCACCATCAAAATTACTTCTCCGAGATATTCCGAATCCTGAAACCCGGTGGCCGTGCCATCTTCAGCACGCCAAACATTCAGGGGCTGGGATCCCGGATGCACTACCTCCTTCATGGGACCACCGATGGCGCCCGTCGCCCCTTCGATCCTGACAAGGTCAGCGGGCTCCAGCATGTCAACTGCCTCGGAGTTCAGCACTTCCAGTACTACATCCATCACAATGGTGGACAGATTCGATCGCTGGCAACAAACCATCTCCGTGTATCCTCACTCATCGTTGCACCTCTGGTGCCAATACTGGCAGGAGCGATGTGGTTGCGCGGACTGGGAAAGAAGGCCAGAAGCCAACGGGATCGTTACCAGGAGCACTGTCGCTGGCACCTCTCCACACCCGCCCTGTTCGGCCGAATTCTGTTCGTGATCGCCGAGAAAAGTGTTCGGTAGGGTTTCCACTGGCTGTTCCGGACTTACAATCCCTGATCGTTTGATCACACTCTGAAGGAGACTCATGAATACTGACAATTTGGGCATCCAGATCCAGGGACGTCCGGTGACTCGCATAGGAATCATCGGTTCAGGTCAAATTGGACCGGACATCGCCCTTCACTTCTCCAAGGTCTTCACGCCCCTCGGAGCCCCCATCGTCGTCATCGACATCGACGATGTGGCACTGGAAAAGGGACGGAAAAAGCTCGACCGGAAAATCGACAAGGGCATCGAATTCCGAGCCTTTGGTGCCGAACAGGGTCAGGCGATGAAGGATAATGTCCTGTTCACCAGTGATTACGACCAGCTCAAGGGTTGTGATTTGGTCGTCGAAGCCGCCACTGAGGACAAGAATCTTAAAGCCCGAATCTTTACCCAGATCGCAGAACTGGTTCCAGCGCATGCGGTGCTCTGTTCCAACTCATCACACCTGGAACCCGAGGTGATCTTCGAGGGCCTTGAGAATCGCAGCCGTACGATGGTGGTCCACTACTTCTTCCCGGCGGAACGAAATCCGATCGTCGAAATCGTACCGGGTGCCGACACGTCCAGCGCGCTGGCCAACGACATGATGGGATTCTACGAAGCGATCGGAAAGATCCCGATTCGTGTCGGAAGCCGTTACGGTTACGCTCTCGATCCGGTCTTCGAAGGGATGTTCCTCGCCTCCGCACTGCTGGCAGAACAGGGCATTGCCAGCAGCAAGGAAATCGACCAGGTGGCCTGTGATGTGCTGGGATACACGGTAGGCCCCTTCACCGCGATGAATCTAACAGGGGGCAACCCGATCACCGCGGTGGGTCTCGATCACTACAACGAGAAGATCCATCGCTGGTATCACACCCCGGAAATCTTGCGCCGAGCTGTGGCTGACGAGACTTCCTGGGAAGTCCCCGGCCGGGGAGAGAAGATCGAAGTCCCCCAGGAGACTTTCCTCCGGGTGCGGGACGCACTGCTCGGATCATTCTTTGGAATCGTCGGCGAGATCGTCGACAGTGGCATCTCGTCGATCGAAGACATGGATATGGCAGTCGAGATGGCACTCGACATGAAGGCACCTTTTCGTCTCATGAACTCGATTGGCGTCCAATCGGCACTGGAACTGGTCCAGCAGTATTCAGCCGATCATCCAGAGTTTCCGATTCCCGATTGCATCTCGAAACAGGCCGAAGCGGGGCAACCGTTCCAGATTTCGACGGTACTGCGCCAAGATGTCGACGGCATTGCGCACCTCCTGATCCGTCGCCCGAAGCAACTCAATGCGCTGAACAACTCCGCTTTCGATCAGATCGAGAAGCACTTTCTTGACATCGCTTCCGACGATGAGGTCGTGGGCGTAGTGCTGTCTGGATTCGGAATCAAGGCTTTCGTTTCCGGTGCAGATGTTCCCTTTCTCGCCCAGATCGAATCCTCTGCCATGGGGGAAGCCACCTCTCGAGGCTCTCAAAAATCGATCCAGACCATCGAAGACTGTCCCAAACCAGTGATTTGTGCGCTCAATGGACTGGCCTTCGGAGGCGGGAATGAGATCGCGATGGCCTGCAATGCACGCATCGCTCGTGCAAATCAGCGCATCCTGGTGGGACAACCCGAAGTCAACCTCGGCATCATTCCCGGAGCCGGTGGAACTCAAAGATTGCCTCGCTGGGTCGGAGTCGAGAAGGCCGCCGAACTGATGCGAACCGGCCGCCCGGTCTCATCTGCAGAAGCGCTAGCGATCGGGTTGATCCAGGAAGAAGTCGATGGAGATCCCCGAGCCCTCCGCCACCGGGCAGTCGAACTGATCCGAGCTCACCTCGCAGGGGAACCGACGCTGCCATCGATTCAGAGGGGCCCGATCGAAACCCCCGATACCTTGCCTGAAGTGGACCTCGGGCATCTGAGTCGTCAGGTCGATGCAGTGCTCCAAAAGGCCATCGTCGAGGGATGCCGCTTGCCACTGAAGGAAGGGATCGCACTGGAAGCGCGATATTTCGGTGAAGTTTGTGGAACCCAAGACATGAGGATTGGCGTCTCCAACTTCCTCGAAAATGGTCCTAGGACGCCAGCGAAATTCGTCCACGCATAGCCTAAGTACCAACTAATCAATAAGTTACATTGCCGCCTCGTGCTCTAACACCGGAGTTCGAGGCGGCATTCAATTGCAGGGCAAACCCGATAAATGGCGGATACCTACAGAATTCGACACCCCCGGGGGAATTTACTGCTTTCACAATGAGCCCATTGGTGGCTATCCTCCGATAGTTGAATCTTGTGATCCTTGCCTGCACCGTAGCGGGCTTCATGCCAAAGGAGAGCAGGAACGAAGAGGTGCTGGCAGGATCATACGGAATCCGTAGAGTCAGCAAATGTCTAGTTTCTGCCGGAATAACACATACCTGGCCGATTCTTCGGAATTCGAGTCGGGTTCAGAAAGGGGATTCAATGTCCAAGGAAATGCTGCTCGTCGGAAGTAAAGCGAAGG
>JAPKAM010000041.1 GCA_028825265.1 Planctomycetota bacterium | reverse complement strand
GGCTTCAGAAGTACTATTTTTCAGGTAAACCACACGCTGTGGAAAGGGAATCTCGATCTTTTCCTTGAGAAAGGTGTTGTAGACCTCACAGGTCAGCAAGTGTTTCATCTTTCCACGCAATACAGGTTCTTCGATCCAGGCCAGTAACTCGAAGACGACGCTTGAATCACCGAGCTCTCGGCAGCGCACCCTCGGTTCTGGTTGCGTCATGATCTCCGGATGCCCCACTGCAATCTGCAACAGCAGTTCTTCGACTCGCTCGATATCGGTTCCATAGGCGACCCCCACCTTGATGCGGATCCGCTCCATTTCGGTCGGCCCGCCAGTTTCGTTGGTGATCTTTGAATTCCCCATGACCGAGTTTGGAATGGTGATTTCCACATCATCTTGGGTCAGCATGCGGGTGCTTCGAAGTCCGATGTTAGTGACTCGCCCGCGCTCTCCGCTGTCGAGGATGATGTAATCACCTAGCTTGTAGGGAGCATCTGCGAGAATGAAGGCCCCGGCGAAAAGGTTGGCGAGGCTGTCCTTGGCGGCAAAACTGAGGGCCAGCCCGATGATGCCAGCGGAAGCCAGCCATGCGCTGGGGTTGATTTCCCATGCCATGAAAACGCAGTAGACCGCTGCTCCGATGATGACCAGTAAGGAGATGTTGTAGTAAAGAGGCAGGGTTCTCGGCTGCACCATTGGGTATTCATCATGCCTCTTGCTGACACTGTCGAGGATCAGCCGCGATGATCGAATCGTGAAAGTGCAGAGGATGACGATTCCGATTGTCTGGAGACCGGAACGAGTGGTCGCCAGGGTCGATTCAGGAAGCCCTGTCTTCCGGGCGGCAAGATCGAGCCCCATCAGCAGCACCACCAGGAAAACCGGGCGTTGCATCAGGGCTACAAAATCATCATCGAGCGAGTTCTTGGTCTGCCCTGCCCAGCGCCCGACCAGGCTGGTGAGAATCCAGCCGGAGATCTTTGCTGCGATGATGGAAATCACGATGATCGATACCGCCTGTGCCAGGCCCGGAAGTTCGTTCCACAACTGGATCAGGTTGTTCATCTTTGCCATCCAGTCTTGCTGGGGTGCGTCCTGCTGGGCGATCATGATCCTCATTCCCACACTCGAACACTGATCGATCGCTGGTGAGGGGCTGACCTGTGTTCGAAGATGAAGAGTCCCTGCCATTGACCTAGGTCGAGCACTCCATCGGTGACGGGCAGATGCTCACTGGTTTTGGTGATGGCTGCTCGCAGATGAGAGGGCATGTCATCAGGGCCCTCGCTGTTGTGGGTGTAGGCCGTGTCTCCTTCAGGGGCGAGGGTTTGGATCCACCGCTGAAGGTCATTCCTGGCGGAGGGGTCGGCATTTTCCGTGATGATCAAACTGGCGCTGGTGTGCCGGATGAATACGGAGCAGACTCCGGTTTCGATGTCGGCCCGCTTCACGGCCTGTGCGATGGGGTCGGTAATCTCGTGAAGTCCGCGTCCAGGAGTCTCGAATGTGATGGTTTCCCCGAACAAATTATCCTCCTTGGCCCGACGCTGTGCTTGATGGGCGAGTCTACTGCTCCCAGAATCAGGTACACAACCCACAGAACAGGAATGGTGAAGAAGATGTCAGGTTTTGTCCGTATCGCGATACAACTGCTGATTCTGATGCTGCCACTGACTGGGTGCTTGAGTGAGGGCACTAGCACTCCTCGATCTCAGTCTAGGCCGACCAAAGGTGCGCAGCCGTTACCGAGATTGGTGGACAACCATCCGGGAGAAAATTTCTTCGCCAATATCATCCAGCTGACCGATGGAGCGGAGAACGCTGAGGCGTACTGGAGCTATAACAGCCAGAAGTTGATCTTTCAGAGCAATCGCCCGCCCCATTCGTGCGATCAGATCTACACGATGGATATCGATGGCGGCAACATTCGTCAGATCTCCAGCGGGGCTGGGAGAACCACCTGTGCCTATTTCCTGTCACCCGATGATTCGACGGTGCTCTGGGCTTCGACCCATCTCGGATCTCAGGAGTGCCCACCGGAACCGGATAGAAGTCAGGGATATGTCTGGCCCATTTACAGCAGCTACGATGTGTTCACCAAGAAGTTACCCGACGGCGAGCCGGTGAGGCTGACAAACGATCCGGGGTACGACGCAGAAGCCACCGTGTCCCCCGATGGATCGAGGATTGTCTTCACATCGATGCGAGATGGAGATCTCGATATCTACACGATGGCTCCCGACGGATCCGATGTGGTCCGACTGACCAGCACGCCGGGATATGATGGAGGCCCCTTCTTTTCTCCGGACGGCACCAAGATCTGTTATCGCGCCAGGCATCCGCAAGGAGAAGAGCTGGCGGAATATCAGCGACTGCTCAAGGACGGCCTAGTCCGCCCATCTCGGATGGACTTGTTTGTCATGAACAGCGATGGCTCCGGAGTTTTCCGCATCACGGACAACAATGCAGCCAACTTTGCGCCCTTCTTCACCCCGGATGGAAAGAGTTTGCTCTTCGCATCCAACCAGGGAGCCGAGGGTGGCCGGGAATTTGACATCTACAAGATCAATATCGATGGAACCGGGCTCGAGCAGGTCACGACTTCGCCGGGGTTTGATGGGTTTCCTATGATCTCGCCAGACGGAACTCGGATTCTTTTCTGTTCCAATCGCCACAACAGCAATGAGGGCGAAACCAATGTCTTCGTCGCGGATTGGCTCGGTGGCGAGTAGCCAGAGATTGCCACATCCGGGGATTACCAAGGGGTGGAATCGCAACAGGAGGAAATGCACCGGGGGGTACAGAACATCGTCGTGGATCAATCCTGCGAATATGTCGCACCTTACCGGTGTAACATCCTGTCGCGTTTGCAAGGACGTCCGTTGATCCCACGAGGGCTAAGTGAGCGATACAGCATTATCGCCAGCGAAGTACACGTTGCCGACAAGATTCGTAACCGCGAGCCGTTGCTGGTGTCCGGTAGAGAGTGGCCTCGCCGGGAAGAAAAGGCTGATGCCTTTGCTGACCGACAAATCTTGATCGCACATGGGTCTACACCCTTGAATTCAGTGGCCAAGATTTGAGGATTTTATTTTCAGAAATATTGTATGTTAAGGGGCAGGAAATTCTCAAATGGGAGAAATACGATTAGTCATCTTAGTTGAACAATATTCTTGTTGCAAAGCCTCTTGGCATTTGATCCAATTTGTCAAGAAAGTTAAACAGACTCACTCAATGAGGCCAGTGGAAATGAAGCGGCTTGTAAATTGTACGACTTTAAACACATTCTGATCAAGCTAGAAATTATTGACCAAGCGAATTCTAAAAGTAACGTGCATTTGAGTTCTACAACATGAGCCTGATGCGCTCCCATTCGGATGAGCCCTTTCAAATCCAAGCACACCCACCTTTCGATGATCTGCCAAAAGAGGTCCTCGATAAAATCTCAGCGGCGGCCGAAGAATACGTATTACCCGCTGGATCCACCCTGGTGAAACAAGGTGATTTACTAAAAGACGTATACCTCCTGACTCGGGGGCGTCTAAGGGTTACCCAGAGTCTTGACGGTTCCAAGCCTTCTGTCCTTGGCGAAATCACGCCTGGTGAATTGATCGGTGAAATCGCTATCCTTACTAATCGGCCGCGATCTGCGACCGTTCAAGCTCTTCGCGAGTGCTCCGTTGTGCGTCTGCCAGGTACAATATTTCAAGAAATCGAAGCCCATTATCCAGCAGCGATGTTCTCAATCATGCGAAATTCTATGGAGCGAGCTCTATACGGAACGGACAATCTCCACTCTATTCGAAAGAAATGTTTTTCAGCGATTGTTTTGGGCAAGAGTCCTCCAGCGGTAAGTCTAACTACACGGCTCGCGGAGCAGCTCAATAAAATAGGTACAACGCTTCACGTCAACAAGACCCTAGGCGATTCATGGGCTGAGTCCTGGAATCTGGAACAACTTGAACGGCGTATAGATGTTGAGGAAAAGAAACATAACTTCTCCCTATATGAAACTCATGCGGATTCCAAAATATGGAACAAACATTGTGCCGATCGAGCAGATTCTTTGATCTTGATCGTAGATCCGGCAACTTCTCCTGATGAGTACTCGTCCGCTAACCATTCGGATGTCTTTGCTGCTGGGCGATTGAAACCTGGAATTGAACTTGTCTTTGCCCATCCCAATGAAATGGTCTCAACGGTCGCTAAGGAGTGGGTGGACAAACTTCAACCCGATCGATGCCACCATGTTCGTAATAACCACGAGGAGGATGTTTCACGCCTGGCTCGAATCGTTGCTGAGCAGGCACAAGGTATTGTGTTTAGCGGAGGTGGGGTTCGCGGATTCGTTCATCTCGGAGTGATCAAAGCGCTTCGAGAGGCAAGAATTCCACTCGACATGGTCGGAGGAACCAGCATTGGATCCCTGGCAGCAGCCTGTATCGCTCTGGAGTGGTCTGATGAGCAAATTTGGGACAGTCTTCACCTCCGTCAGGTCGCCCACAATTCCGTATTCGACTTCACGCTACCGATAGTGTCTTTAACTCGAGGCAAAAGGCTTACCGATCTAATCAACCAGGGCCTTCCCAACATCAACATAGAAGAACTATCGCGACCATACTTTTGCATTTCGAGCAATCTCACACGCGGAGAAATCAAAGTCCATAATAGTGGTCCATTAAGGAAAGCAGTACGCGCTAGCGTTTCTATCCCCGTTCTTTTTCCACCGCAGGTAGAGAATGGAGAAGTTCTGGTGGATGGAGGGATTATCAATAATATGCCAATCGACGTTATCAGGGATTGGGTATCCGATTCGGGACGTATAATCGCCGTAGACATCGGTCTTGATCAAGAGGTCTACCCCAATGATTTAGATGAGGGTGGAGTATTTTCTGGTTGGAAATATCTGAGCCATCGTCTTAATCCGTTAAGGAAAAACTTGGCCGTTCCTACAGTTGCTAATCAACTGATTCGCTTAACGGAAATCGCTAATAAATGTCATAGTAACCAAGGCTTCAAGAACGCCGACTTTCTAATACAGCCTCCGACCAACGATTTCAAAGGCTTTAACTTATCAACGTTTGAAAAACTATTCGACTTTGGATACGAGCATACTCTCCGCGAATTAGACAATGGACTTCCTGCCGGCATCCTTACGAGGTGACGTGATGCACTCAAATCATATGGCGTCTTGCTAGCACAGTTTGAGAGGTGGAAAGATGAGGAATTGGTCGTAAAACTCTCCTCGCACATGCCCACGCTCAAGAAGTAATTCTGGTCGGCATCCATCGTCAGACAAGTGCGTCTGGCTGTCCGCTGGATACTCTCCCAGTTAACACGCCGGTTTCTCCAGATCATCCTCCTGATCGTATCAACGGATCCCAACACGCGGCATTCGCTTGAAGTGCCTGCACTGAATTTCCAAGGCATTGTTGTGAAGAAACTGTGCATCTGTGTAGACGTCTATCAGGTTAGGTAAAAAAATCCCGTCTCCTTGGCGCGTCTCGAAATAGTAGTGTTCCCTCTTGAGCTGATCGACGACTGCAACAGGGAAGTCTGCGACTACTCATCCGCACATTTCACTTTGTCGATAACTCGATCGTTCACGCAGTCCAGCATAAGAACCTACGCCAAGATCACCATCAGCGATCCCACTAGAATAACAAACTTCACTATTTTTCGCTCCATGGGTTCTTGAGCACTTGATCCATTCCCGGTAGCGACTGGCTGAGCGAGACTGCTGCCTCACGGCGCATAAGCAAGATCTCCACCCTCGTCTTCGCACGGACGGTCGCTGAGCGACGCCCGTCCCTGAAGATCGCAAGTTCACCAAAGTGGTCCCCCGTCGAAAGCACGTTGAGGAGCTTTTCTCCGTCAGGTGTGTTCTGAATCACTTCTACCTCACCCGACCGAATTATAAACATGGTGCGCCCGATTTCACCCTCTCGGACGATCTCCTGCCCAGGCTCGTAGATAGCGGGAGTAATACTGAGGTCCTGTTGCAGATTCATATTAATCAAATCACGACCGAACACGGCTCCAAGTGCCCAGTCCCAAAGAGTGCGCAGTTTTTTCTCGTAAGAAGGTAAATAGATGATCATGAACAAACGCCACAGTAAAAAAGCAAAAACTCCACGCACTTGTATTCCCTTGATATGTGCTACGGCTCTCCACTTTCCCAGAACGCATGCGTCTCCGAGGCCATTAAACCGATAGGGCTGCCTCGATTGCCCTCGTGTCATCCTGAGGATGTTCCTACCAGCGTGTTTCCCTGCGGTCATGGCCCAGATCGCCAGGGGTGGACAGGTTCCACCTCGATGATGGGGGACGGCGGCGCAGTCCCCCACTGCCCACAGGTGGGTTTCTCCCTGCACATTGAGATATTCATCGACAACCAGTCGATCTTTTGGGTCTTTATGAAAAGGAAGTGCGCGCACAACTGGATGCGCTTCAGTCCCTGTGCAACTGATGATAGTTCGCGTTGAAAATCGAGACCCTCCTTCGAGGATAGCTTCCTCCGCAGTAGCACTCTGCATCTTTGTTCCGACCACAAGATCAATACCCAGGGACTTCAGTTGCTTCTCTGCGTACTTCTGTAGTTTTGGGTAATGCATACCAAGTTCAGGAAGAATGTGATTTCCGGAGTGGACGAGAACAACTCGTATCTCTTCCGTGCTGATGTTGCTAAAGCTGGATTTAACAATTTTGGGAAGGAAGTCCGAGAGTTCAGAGGCCACTTCAACTCCGGCATAGTTACCGCCGACGATTACAAATGTTAGCAGTCTATTGCGTTCTGCTGAATCGGTCTCAATCTCTGCCAACTCTAACATCGAAATAATGTGGTGGCGGGTCGCAAGTATTTCGGGATACGCTTTGAGTCGCATCGTGTGCTCTTGGAGGCCTGAGAACCGTTTTAGATTCACATCAGATCCTGCGTTCACGACCAAATGATCGTAGGGTACCCGAAACTGTTTTCCGTCCAACAATCGGCTAAATATCACTTCGCGAGATTCCAGTTTTACAGATTCCACCTCGCCATTGAAAAACTGAGCCTCTTTGAACAGCTTGCGGGAGGAGCTGAGAATATTGCCAGGTTCGATTTTCCCCGCCAACATTTCTGGTATGAGGCCGTGGAAGCAATGGTAGTTATTGCGATCGATGACGGTAAGGTGGACTTCGCCTGACTTGATGGCTCCACGAAGTGCCTTATATAGATAGATGGCACCGTATCCCCCACCGATACATACAATTCGGGGGGCTGGATTTATGGAATCGATAGGATCATTGCTCATTCGTAGTAAACAAGATGGGGGTCCAACAACCCTGGAATTTGTAGCCAGGTGACCTGCTCAAGATTCACGACCTTCCGCAAGTCGTTTGATGTTCATTAGGTGAGTATAGGTAACATTGTCTGTTGTGGAAGTCCCACCGAATGTACCACAGCCGAGTGTTAACGACGGGACCAGTCCTGTAGTTATTCCCACTACTCCGTGTGCTGCCGGGGTATTTGCCAGTATCCGACCGACCGGCATTCGTCTCGCGAATTCATCCATCGTCTCTTTTGAAGCCGAATGGATAGCGGCGGAATGCCCAGCTCCATCAATCTCGAGAATACGCTCGCAAAAGTCCATTCCTTCCTCTTGATTGATGCACCTGAACAAACTCAGAACCGGAGCCATCTTCTCCCGACATAGGGGATTTTCTTTCTTTATTTGATTCACCGGAACAACAATCAGAGAAATCTGCGATTTCCTCTCGATCCCTGCCTCCCGTGCGATGTCAGAGGCTGCCTGTCCCACTAGGTGTCTTCGGATCTGACCGGTTGGAGAGTATAGTGTTTTGAGTAACTGATTACTCTCCTTTTCCGAGAGTACTGCTGCCCCAGATTCCTCAAGTACTTGGACGAAATCGTCATAGATGGAATCAAATACGATTAGATTATGTTCAGCACCGCAAATCAGGCCATTGTCGAAACTCTTGGAGAGCACGATCTGCTCTGCGCATCTTTTGAGCCTCACGTCATCACAAACGAGAACTGGGGTATTTCCGGAACCCACACCTATCGCAGGTCTCCCTGACCCGTATGCGGCCCGCACCATTGAGCGCCCACCGGTAGCAAGAATTAAGGAGACCCCTTGATGCCTGAAATAACTTTGCGTCTTTCGTCGAGAATTCCGGTTCTTTATCCAGGAGACCAGTCCGGAAGGTGCCCCAAACTCTTCAAGCACTTCTGTAATCATCGATCCGACTTCCTCAGCAACCCGGAGAGCTGAGCGATGGTAACTTAGAATTAGTGCATTGCGGGATTTCAATGCGATGAGTGTCTTGAAGACGGCGGTTGAAACGGGATTCGTTTGAGGAACTAACGCAAACACTACACCTACCGGATCCCCGAATATGGAAACCCCAGTGTCCGTATTTCGAGAGATGAGTCCCGTGGCTTGCCCTTCGAGACTCTTCAGCACCCCTAATGAAGCAACCAGATTCTTTTGGGTCTTGTCTTTAACGTTACCCAGGTGGGTCACTTCGACGGCCAGCTTCGCCTGCTCTTCAGATCGTTCTGCGGCTACCGCTGCGATACGGGAAAGTAGTGCTTGAACCTTGTCAGAACTCCAAGAAGAAAAGATTTTCTGTGCCGCCTTGGCAGAGGAAACCATCTCGTGGACTTCACCGTCCGGATCGTAGACAGTCTCGGTGTTCCTTTCGTATCGTAATCGTCCTGCGGCGATTGCTCCAAGGTACTGGTAAACCTGTGCTTGAAGTTGCGGATTCGACGATCCAATTTCAGAGAGAGCGCTCTCCGATAGCTTCCGCGCCACAAGGTCCTCTTCGACGACAACCGATGCGCTACGCAGCCCGTGATCGAGTAGTGCCAGTTCTCCTACGATATCGCCGGGACCAAAATAACCTAGCACGGGCTCCGTATCGATTTCTGCGCTTTCTTGTTCAACACGGACCACACCGCTCTCAATAAAGAAGCATGAATCCCCAGGATCCCCCTCGTTGAACAGAGATTCTTCAGCGGAGCTATTCATTACTTCTAGCCACGGCTCTAGTTCTTGAAGTAGTGTTGATAAGTCAGAGGGCATACTAGCCTTCCCATTAAGAACACCTCGATGGAGGAGAGACGAGTCGCCCTGTGCGCTTCATCCCGACCAATTTGGTGTTCACCAAAAAACCAGGCAACTTTCAAGGAAACATGAATGTAGAACCAACCTCACCGTACAGTATTATTACTTCTGCTGTAAGTTGACAGCTAGATTAATGAGCCTGTTGTGAATCGTAAGAAATTAAATCTAATCCAGCGATTTCCTGCAGGTTTATCCAAATTTGTAGTGCACAGGCCATGGCTGACAGTGATTCTCTGTGTCGTTTTTGTTGTGCTTTGCGGACGAGGAGCACTCTTTCTGGAGACCTCCAAGGACATCCGCATCTTCTTCAGTCCCGATAACCCACAACTGAAGACATGCAACGCTCTTGAAGAGACGTATGCAAAGTCAAATAGCGTGCTGCTGGTCTTGTCACGAAAAGACGATGGCACGATCTTCACTGCCGATTCCCTTGCTGCAATACAGTACATAACTGAACGGGCCTGGAAAACACCTTTCTCACGGCGTGTCGACTCCTTGACGAACTACCAGCATTCTTTTGCTGAAGACGATGATCTGATTGTTGAAGACCTTGTGGCCTCAAATGCAACAGAGTTAACGGAGGAAAGCCTGAAGCGAATTCGTAAGAATGCTCTTTCCAATGTTTTGCTAGTTGACCGGCTGGTATCACGAGATGGCACTGTAGCCGCAGTGAATGTCCCCATTCAGCTTGAGGGCAAGGATCAAAAAACGGAGCAACCAGCCGTCGCGGCTTTCGTTCGCTTATTGAAAATGGAAGTTGAGGAGAAGTTTCCCGGTATGCGGGTCTATCTTACCGGGATCGTGATGATCAATCAGGCACTCGACGACGCCATTCAAAAGGATGGTAGCACTCTCGTACCTCTGATGTTCGCACTGATAATCCTGTGTCTTGCTTTCCTCCTCCGATCAATCGCCTCTGCCCTAGCCGCTTTCCTCGTTATCATTTTCTCCATCGTCGTTGGATTCGGACTAGCCGGCTGGTTGGGCATTACTTTCTCGCCGACGGTCTTGTCTGCCGTCAACATGATCATGACCCTGGCTATCGCCGACTCAGTTCATGTGCTTACTGGATTCCGAAATCGTGTAAATAACGGAGCACATAAGCAGAAAGCAATGATGGAGAGTCTGGACATGAACTTTCGTCCAGTTTTCCTGACAAGCGCCACAACAATACTGGGATTCCTCAGTCTCAATTCCAGCGACTCTCCTCCCTTCAGGGATCTTGGAAACGTAGTCGCTATAGGCGTCTTCAGTGCATGGTTATTTGTTTACACTTTATTGCCGTCGCTGATTTTAATTCTACCATCATGGCGAGTAGGGACGGTGAAGAGGGAGGCAGGTCACGAATCTCCGAGATGGCTCATGGCTTTGGCTGAGTTGGTCATCCGAAAACGCGTCGCCTTCCTGCTGTTCGGCACTATTATCACTTTTGGAATGAGCGGCTTGATCTTAAAAAACGAACTAAATGATGAGTTTGTAAAATATTTTGATGAGGAAATGGAGTTTCGAGTCGCGACCGATTTTACCATCGAACGGTTAACTGGTTTCGAGTACATCGACTACTCCTTGTCTGCTGAAGAAGAAGGGGGAATCTCCGAACCGGAATATCTGCATAAAGTGGATGCCTTTGCTGAATGGTACCGGCAACAACCAAAGGTCCGTCATGTCTTTGCCTATACGGATCTTGTCAAACGTCTCAACATGAATCTTCACAAAGACGAGCCTGAGTATTTCACAATTCCTGAATCCCGCGCCGTGGCTGCCGACTGCCTCATGATGTACGAAATGTCCCTGCCATTCGGGCTGGACCTTGCTGACCAGATCAACCTCGACAAATCTGCAACTTTATTCAAGGTATCAATCGAGAACATCACCTCTAACGAACTCGTTGACCTGGATAAACAGGCTCAGGCGTGGCTCAAAGATCACGGACTCTCACCCGAAAGTACGGGGACGGGCCAATCGATGATGTTCGCATACATCGGCCCCAGGAACATCAAGAGTATGCTATATGGTACGGTAGGTGCGCTGTTACTTATATCTATGTGTATGATAGTAATCACCCGCTCATTTAAGTTCGGTATTGTTAGCATGTTTCCGAACCTCGCTCCCGCGGTGCTCGGATTCGCAGTCTGGGGGCTTACGGTCGGCCAAGTCGGCCTGGCGATTTCCGTAGTGGTGGGAATGACACTCGGCATTGTTGTCGATGACAGCATACATTTCATTACCAAGTATCTTAGTTTTCGTCGGGATTATGAGCTTTCGCCCGCTGACTCTATTCGCAAGACCTTTCAGCACGTCGCCGGAGCGATGTTGACTACAACGATCACTCTCGTCATCGGATTTGGAGTCTTGGCTTTCTCTACCTTTGAACTAAACAGCGGGATGGGGCTCCTGAGCGCCCTCGTCATCTCTCTGGCATTGATTTTCGATCTGACGGTACTACCGGCAATACTCTTATCTATCGATCAGGATCCAGCCTCAGCACCCCGAACAGGAGAATGAAAATGAAACTTCCTTGCTCAACACTACTGCTGGTAGTTCTAGGTGGCGGATTAAATGCCTTTCCCCTTTCGACGATCGAAGACGATGATTTAGCAGCTAGAAAGGGCCTGGAGATCGTGACGGAGTCAAAACTTCGAGACACTGGCTATAAGGACTTTGTAACGACAGTGACCATGACCTTGAAAAATAAACAAGGGCATTCGAGTACTCGAAAGATGACAGTGAGAACTCTAGAAGAGTTAGACAAGGGAGAAAAGGCACTCATCCTTTTCACCTCCCCAGCGGACAGTAGGGGAACGGCCCTTCTTAGCTATTCGTTCAAGAAGGAAGCAGACAAGCAGTGGATTTACTTACCTTCGATTAAGCGAGTTAAGCGTATCGCCTCAGGCAACAAGACCGGCTCTTTCGTCGGAAGCGAGTTCTCCTATGCGGATATCAGTCCTCAGCAACTAGAGAAGTATACCTACAAGTTTCTGAAAGAGGAGAAGTATCAGAACATGGACTGTTTCGTCTTTGAACGGTTCCCAAAGGAGATGAAGACCGGGTACTCAAAACAGGTCATCTGGATGGACAAGGAGCACTACCGTCCATGGAAAGCAGAGTGCTACGATCGCAAAGATAAACTTCTGAAAACACTGACAACGAACAACTACGATCTATATAAGGAGCGGTTCTGGCGCCCTACAATGTGTTATATGGAAAACCACCAGACAGGCAAGTCTACAACGATCGAATTTCATTCCTATAAATTTCAGACAGGACTGCAGGAGAAGGACTTTGATCGCTCAGTTTTGAAACGTCTCAAATAGGGAATCATGAAAAGGATGGAAGATGGCTCGTCTTCTGGTGCCGCTAGTCCTACTCCTCTTCGTGTCACACGTAAGTGTAGCACAGGAGGATGGCGTTGAAGGCGAGCTTCACATCGAAGGCTACTATGCTCTTGAGTTTCAGGGGTTCTTCCAAAATCCCCAGGATTCACGACAAGCATCTAATAATTTAAGCCTAGTTTTGGAAGCGGAGATGGTCAGTGAGTGGATCTACGATGACAGTCGCTTCGTCTTCAACGCCATGCCTTTCTACCGACTTGACGAATCTGACAACAAGCGCACCCACTTTGATCTTAGAGAGTTCAACGTGCTTCTCGTCAATGACGATTGGGATCTCCGGATTGGGACAAGCAAGGTGTTCTGGGGAGCAATGGAAACCGTCCACTGGGTCGACATCATCAACCAAACGGATTTCGTTGAGGGCGTGGAGGGCGAAAGCAAACTAGGTCAACCAATGATTAACTATAACTTCGACACAGAACATGGTTGGTTTGAGTTCTACTACATGCCGTACTTCCGAAAAAGGACGTTTCCTGGAATCGACGGACGACCTCGTAACATCCCTTTTATAGATGGCGATGAGGCCATCTATGAATCTTCCAAAAGTGAGTGGCACCCTGATCTGGCCATGCGTTGGTCAAAAAGCCTTGGAGAGGCAGATGTTGGAATTTCTCAGTTCTACGGAACAACAAGGGAACCGTCATACGTCCCGGTGATCATCGATGGTGAGGTGGTGCTTCATCCCTTTTACGAGATTATCTATCAACTGGGATTGGACCTTACTTTGGCCATCGATGACTTGCTCGTCAAATGCGAAGCTCTTCATCGGCACGGCCAACAACCAGACAACGATTTCCAAATGGTTGCTGCTGGATTCGAGAACACGCGTTATGGGTGGTTAGAAACAGACATGGACCTTAGTTATATTTTTGAAGGGTTGTACGACTCGCGGGGTTCGAACCCACTGAACCCCTATGAGCACGATGTCGCGCTCGGCACCCGACTGACTGTAAATGACATTAACGACGTAATAGTCGTTACGAGTCTGATCATTGATCTTCATGACTCAACAACAGTTTTTAACTTCGAGGGATCCAGGCGAATTGGTGACCACTGGAAGATGGTTGTTGAGGGTCGCTCATTCTGGAACGTACCATCCAGCGAATTACCGCTGAACAGTTTTCGCAATGATAATTACTTCCAGATCGGGGCTGAATACCACTTCTAATTCCTATGATCATAAGGAATCCTCGATAGTTTTCATCGTCAAACTTTGCGCCCTTCTTCACCCCGGATGGAAAGAGTTTGCTCTTCGCATCCAACCAGGGAGCCGAGGGTGGCCGGGAATTTGACATCTACAAGATCAATATCGATGGAACCGGGCTCGAGCAGGTCACGACTTCGCCGGGGTTTGATGGGTTTCCTATGATCTCGCCAGACGGAACTCGGATTCTTTTCTGTTCCAATCGCCACAACAGCAATGAGGGCGAAACCAATGTCTTCGTCGCGGATTGGCTCGGTGGCGAGTAGCGGGAAACCACCTCGCTCGCTGGTTACCGGACCGGAAAAATCAGTTCACCGAGGCTTCGGTCCTTGCCTTCGATGACGGTGGTTTCGAGTTGCATGGTGCCGACCTGGGGGTGGCTGATGGAGACGGTCCAGGAGCCGGCGGAAAACGGCTGGCTGCGGAACAGACCATCTGGGCTGGTTTTTACCAGCCTTGGTGACGGAGTCAGCCCGGGCTCCACCCCGATGGCCTGGATCAGCACCATCGCTCCTGCCACCGGGTACCCGTTGGGTGCAAGAACCACACCGGTGATCCGGCCTCCGGGGCGCAGTATTACCTTCAACTCACCGGGTCCTTCCGTCGGCATCTTGTAACTGAAGGTGCGCGGCGGAAGCGTGATTCCTGTGCCCGGGTTGCCATTTGGGGGTCTCACTTCGATGGTGTAGGTCTGGCCACTGGCCAGAACTGAAAGCGCGGCAACATCAGAGGCGGTGGTTTCAGTGATGAGTTTGCGATCTCTCTTGATGCGGATTCTCGCATCGGCGAGTGGCCGCCCCTGGTGGTCGGTCACTGAGACTTTGAAAGGCTCTGATTCCAGGATCAGAAAAGGCTTCCGGACGCCGATCCGGTCACTTGGAATGA
The DNA here is from genome assembly GCA_028825265.1 of Planctomycetota bacterium. Classification (GTDB taxonomy): domain Bacteria; phylum Planctomycetota; class UBA8108; order UBA1146; family UBA1146; genus QNYK01. The sequence goes on along the minus strand of JAPKAM010000041.1, from coordinate 8,407 downwards.
TGATGTTAAAAGACTGCTCCTGGTAGCCCGGGTGCACTACATGGACCGCTGCGATTCCGGCAGCGAGGCCGACGAGGCGCGTCTTGCCCCCCGCTCCTGACCGTTCATCGGCATGATCTTGTGCGTCGTTGTAGACCCGAACTCGAGCATCGATGAGCGGTATCGTGCTGCTCATGATGAAGGCATCGAGCATCACGCCGGCGGGCAGGATTAGATCCCTCGAGAGGACCTCATCTCTTCCTACCTCAAGATGATCAAAGCGGGCGTCGCCGTGGTTATCCGATCTTGCACTAACCACCAGTTTTCCCGGTGGAGTGGTGACCTTGTACTTGCCCAGTTCATCAGTCGTGACCGTAATCGACCAGCCCGCTGAAGCCGCAACCTCGATCACGGCGCCGACGATGGGAGTTGGAGCCGGCTGTTGTTCCGTGGTGAGATAAAACTGGTGTCCCAGTACTCTTCCCTCGAGCACTCCACCGCGGAACAGGTTGTAGGTCGTAATGTCATTGGAACTCAACAACACCTGAATCTGAAAGTACCCCTCCGCCTCGATGTAAACCTGTGGTGCGATGCCCTTGTCGAGGATCAGAACGAATCGGCCGTTGTCATCGGATCGCGCGGAAGAAGGCAGGGACGGAGTGTCTGAACGTGGCTGGTCACCTCGCAGGTGGGTGACGGTGGCCCCAGCAATCGGGCGTCCTAGGGCGTCGATGACGAAGCCCCCCCACGGCTCCAGCAATTCAGTGACGGCTAGATTCTTCTGAGTGCCTTCAGTGACGTTTGATGGGCGCTCTGAAATCGCTGTTTTGGTGACTGTAGGGCTGGCGGTTAATGTAACCGGTCCTGTCCGCGGGGTTCCGGGGTTTGCTATCCCTCCCCACCCCACAAACGCGAGCGCCAGCAGCGCGATCAACACTATAATTATTATCCATGTAAATCCGCTTGAGGAGTGGGCTCGGTTCATCTAAGGGATCACTTTCACGTCTTCGGTTCCCAGTACTTGCTTGATCCGCAGCGAGTGTCGGATTGCAGCATCTCTTTGGTCGAATCTACCAGAAAGCACCCGATGGAGTGGCGATCCACGGCGGCCTGGCATTCGGTGTTCAGCGGGAAGTCCGGCACTTTCCAGCTTACGCAGCTGCCTCTGTGCGTTGGACCGGTCGAGAAACGCACCGACCTGTACGGTGAACCAAGGATCATACTGGAGCAACAGTTTCGCACGAGCTGCGAGCCCTGGAGCATCTTGCTGGTCTGAGCATCGGTTTAGAGGATCGGCTGCTTTTTCAAATCGACCCGATCTTTGCAGCGCTTGGCCATGCTGCAACCAACCTTCAGCCCTGGTTTCTGGATCGAGTGCCTTCTCGGCGGCCTCGGCAAAACAAGAGATTGCGCGCACCGGCTGTTCAGGGAGCAGTAGGTATCCTCGTTGCAGTAGTGCTCGAGCCGCGACCGCACCTCCTCGTGATTGGGCTTCCCGCAACAATCCATCGGCTTCCTTATTTCGACCTCTGCGCTGGGCGCAGATCCCCGCTGTCAGAAGAGCCTCGCCGCTACGAGGATCCTGAGGGTTCGATTCCGCAAAGCGAGAGAAGGCCGCCTGTGCTGCAGCAACATCATCGAGCAGCCAGGCGGTACGGGCGAGATCCCATTGTTTCCGCGTTTCTGGGGCAGATGTGGACACCGGAGTTGGGGTACGAGAGGAGCTGTTCCGGCAGCCTCCGACCGTGATCAGAAAAGCGCTGGCCAGCAGCAAGAGCAGCGCAAGCATCGGCGGGCGGGTCGATGCACAATGATGGCTGCAGAATGCCAAGGTTGTATATTTCGTCGGTGGTGTGGTCACGGAATCTCTTTCCCTGTTCATTTTGCCGGGGGAGCATGTTTGTTGCAAGGGCGGGTGAGAAAGTTGCGAATTGGTGTCGATAGTGGCGGGACCTTTACCGATTTCATCATCGATTCAGGTGATGGTGTCGAGTTGATCAAGGTTCCTTCGACACCCGATGATCCTGCCCGGGCGATCTTACAGGTCTTGCATGATTATTTGCCGGAAGAAGTGATTCATGGGTCGACTGTGGCGACCAATGCTCTGTTGGAGCGTCAGTTTGCCCGGGCTGCATTGGTCACCCAGGTCGGCTTCGAGGACTTGCTCGATATCGGGCGCCAGAACAGGCCCGATCTCTATGATCTTCAGCCGGCACCAGTCTCGGCCTTGATTCCACGCCACGACCGCTTCGGAGTTTCGGGACGGATCGCCGCCGGCGGCAAGATCATCGAGGATCTCGATGCTAGTGAACTGGACCGATTGCTCGACTGGATCCGAGATGGTGAGTACGAGGCGGTCGCTGTCGGATTTTTACACAGTACCGAGAACCTGGATCACGAGAGACGCATTTCTGACCATCTCGCCTGCACCGGCCTTCCGGTGATCCTCTCTGGAGAAGTGGCGGCCGAGCCACGGGAGTGGGAACGTTTCACTACCGCTAGTGCCGGCGCCGTGCTGACCCCCGTGATGCAGGGTTATCTCGAAGCAGTGGCCAACGGGGTGACTCCTGCGCTGTTGAAAGTGATGGATTCGTGTGGATCGGCGGTTCCTTGGCAGCGAATCTCCAGCCGCGCTGCACGGACTGTCCTCTCTGGGCCTGCCGGTGGAGTGGTGGCTGCGGCGACTCGAGGGGGTGAAACCACTGCGCTCTCATTTGACATGGGAGGGACCAGCACCGATGTGGCGTTGGTCGAAGCGGGCCGTGGTGCCGCGAGGAATCATCGTTTCAGTGTCGGTGGAATCCCGCTGGCGATTCCCCTTCTCGAAGTTCATACCGTCGGTGCAGGTGGAGGTTCGCTGGCCTGGGTCGATGCGGGCGGTGCCTTGAGGGTGGGACCGCGAAGTGCCGGTTCAGATCCGGGTCCGGCGGCCTATTGCCGCGGAGGAACTGGCGCAACGGTGACCGATGCCAATGTAGTGCTGGGTCGGCTTCCATCCGACTTGATACTGGGGGGTACCCTGTCGCTGGATCGAGAAGCAGCAAAAAAGGCGGTGAGCCGCGTCGCGAGCCGATTAGGGCTGACGGTCGATGCGGCCGCAGTGGGCATTCTCGATGTTGTCAACGCAGAGATGGAGCGGGCGCTACGCAGGGTCAGCCAAGAGCGTGGAGTCGACCCGCGGGGAATGTCGATGGTTTGCTTTGGCGGTGCCGGTGGGCTTCATGCGGTGGCGTTGGCTCGCAGTTGTGGAGTCGGCGAGATTCGCCTACCTGCCGCTGCAGGAGTTCTCAGCGCCATCGGAATGCTTGAGGCTCCGTGGAGCGAGGAACTGGAACAAGTGCTGCTTTGCCCGATCAATTCTAACTTCACAGCGGTACTTTCGCAGATCGAGAAACCGCTGGCCCAGCAAGCTCGGCAGATGATCAGCAGTTGTGGAGGAGATGGAGATGGGGCGACCATCGAGACCACCTTGCGTGGTCGCCATCAGGGGCAATCTCACGATCTGGAATTCCATCCAGGAGATGACCCTGAGCGACAATTTCGCGATATCTACCAGCAACGATTTGGCTACCAGATGGCGGATCGAAAGATCGAGGCGGTTGCCGTTCGAGTGGCGGCCACTCTTCCCTCTCGCGGAATCTCTAAGGTTCCTGAAGAGATCGAGGGCCCCCCATCGATGCGCCCGGTGGTCCTCGATTCTTCGAGTCGTCAGCAACAGGTTCAGCAGATCTATCATGGATCGATCGTCGAGGGCGAGTTGGTTTCAGGTCCTGCGTTGGTCATCTCCAGCACCACAACACTATGGTTGCCGAACGGTTCTTCGCTTCATCGAGACTCGGCGGGCACCTTGATCATCGATCCGGGTCGAGGGTGAGCCGATTTCCGGTCACGACCTGCTACTGGTTGGCCACCTTGTTGTTTCTGTGCGGCTGGTGGATCTGGGCGCAAATTGCGCCAGGACTGGATGGCTCCTTATCGATCCTACCTTCGATCTTGGGAGCCTTAATCCTGTTGATTCCAGCTGCGGTCGTGTACTGGCTAATTCCTCGATTGAGCTCACATCGCATCACGCTGTCGGGGATCGTATTGGCGGCACTGGCAGTGCGAGTCTTGTTGCTGTCGGTCGACCCGTTTCTCAGCGATGATCTGTGGCGCTATCTCTGGGATGGAGAGGTGCAACGATCGGGAATTGACCCCTATCTTGCCGCGCCCGCTGATGCGGTTCTCGATCCGGTGGCGATGGATCCCCACTGGAACGAAGTTCGATCGAGAGTGAACCATCCAGCGATCCGAACCATTTACCCACCGATGAGCCAACTGTGGTTTCGTTTCGTCGCTCTCGGTGAAACCGGCTGGCGTATCTTCACAGTGCTGCTGGACCTTGCAGTGGGTGCGGTGTTGGCTGTGGCCCTTCGTCGTCGAGGCCGTGATCCTCGTGAAGCCGTACTGTGGTGGTGGCATCCACTTCCGATTCTCGAGTGTGCCGTCGGTGCTCATGTCGAAGTCCTGGCGCTATTGATGACCGTCGTCGCATTTTTCTGGCTCGATGGACAGAAAGGAACGCGTGCGTTGGTGATGCTGGGAGCCGCCATCGCCACAAAGTTCCTGCCGCTGGGCTGGATTCCGTTGTTCTTGAACAAGATCGGATACCGCCGAGGCTGGCTGTTGTTGGTGGCCGGCATACTGAGCGGGCTCCCCTATCTTGACAGTCACTTCTCGCAGGTGACGGAAGGACTTCGAGAGTTCTCCACCGGCTGGTATTCAGGAGACATCCTCTTCAGGCCGGTTGGATTTTTAATCGGTATCGATCCCGAAAACCGCCACGATTCCGCTTCTCAATATCTGCGGCTGGTGTTTCTTGCGACATGGTTGGCCGCCTGCTGGTATTGCAGGAAAATGGAGCCGTGGCGTGGGTTTCTGTTGGTGAGCCTGGCCTTCGTCCTCCTGACCCCAACCCTGCACCCATGGTACTTGCTGTGGTTGTTGGCGCCTGCCGTGATGGAGCGATCGGGTGGGTCTATACTTCTCTGCGCCACAATACTGCTTCAGTATCGTGTTCTCGATGGTTGGTGGGCGCAACAGTCATGGGAGATGCCTGATGGAACCCGATGGCTGGTGATTTCCGCGCCCTTGCTGTGGTTTATTGTGAGTGAGTGTCGCCGGCGTTTTTCATCTGGATCAGTTCTCGAATCAAGATGATGGCCACTCCGCAAACGATGGCGCTGTCGGCGATGTTGAAATTGGGCCAGACGTATTCATCCTGACCGATCTGGATCGACCAGCGGATGAAATCTCTCACTCCTCCGATGACGGAACGATCGTAGAGGTTTCCCGCAGCTCCTGAAGCGATCATGGCGAGGGAGGTAACCATCCATGGGACCCGAGGCTTCATCCGAAGAGCCACGCCGAAACAGATCGGCACGGAGAGGGCTGAGATACTGATCAGCAGGATGGTCATTCCAGAAAACCAACCGTTGAAGGCCCCCAGATTCAGCGAAGCTTCCAGACCAAATCCGCGAAAGAGTTCTCTAATCGGGGTGTGGAGCAGGTAGGGAATTCCCTCTTGATTGTGATAGACATGGCTACCCAGGTACTCAAAGGCGACCGCCTTTGACCAGAGATCGACCAGCAAGATCAAGGAGAAGAGGATGAGGAATAGCGTAGCGGCGTAGCGCATCGATATGCCACTGGGTGGACTCGCCGATGGGGAGGCCGGCGGCGCATCTGATGATGGCACCCGTGGGTCGTGGCTGGCTGGTGAGATGTCGGGGTCGTTGTCCTGTGTCATGGGCCCATCGCAACCTGGAAAGAGGCCCGTGTCGAGGGGTGTTTCGTAAGAGAAGTGATCTCGAGATGAAAGAGCACCGGCTCGAGACTCAACTGGCGTTGCTGGAGAGGCTTTGTAGGTGATAGCGGGTCACCTCCTGCAAGACACGACCACGCAATTCATCACCTTCTTCGGGGCAGTCGCCAACAAACTTGTCGAAGTGCTCGATGGCGCGGTAGAGGTGCATCGAGTCCATCGAAACGCTTCTGACGAAAGGGCCTGTTTTCCGAAGCACAGATCTGACCAGATGGGGAAGGTGCATCCCCTGCGTCGCGAGGCAATAACCGTACATCAACAGAGCGGCCTGGAGTTGCGAGTCACACTCTTCATTCATCATTCGGAAGACCAGATCCCCTGGTCGATCGATTTCGAAATTCCCATCTTCGTGATCGACCACCAATCGCCCATCCATATCCCCACTCCATTGCGCGGCACTGATCATCTGAGCCTTCTTTCACCAGGAAAATGTGCATCCGCGAAGAGAATATCTCGCCGGCGGAGGTGGATCAATGAGACTTGTATCGGATCTATTTCCAGCGGGCTGGAAGTGTCGAATCAGCACGGATGATCGAACCGCATGATTTTATAGTGACATATGTGACGGAACAGACTAAGTGAATCGGAACAGTTTGGTATTTGTGATGTGCCATCATGCCTGAGCGTTGACTTCTATTGCGACAATCGGGAACCTTGAGGTGACTTATCCATCGGTCCTGATTGATAGACCCGAGAGTCGCTTCGAGTTGTCTGAGAGATCAGTCTCAGATGTGATCATGTCCATCCTGTAGAGCGGAAATAGGGAACATTCATCATGCATTATCAACAATTTCAACAGTTGCTTTTTACTCTCAGCAGGGTCATCGCAGCGTCGGCGATCTTGGCTTTTCTTGCTCCGGCGGCGCTTCAGGCGGACGCTCATAATTGGCTCATCTCTGAGATTTTCTCCAGTGCCGATGGGACCGTTCAATTCGTTGAATTCACGAATGACTCCAATGATGAACAATTCATGATCGGGAATGATCTTCAAAACAATGCCGGACAGGTCTTCAACTTCCCTTTCGATCTTCCCAGTAACGTGACAGCAAACCGAAGAATGTTGGTGGGGACCGCGGCCTATGCGGCTCTTCCTGGAGCTCCGGCACCCGACTACATCATGCCGTCTGGGTTGTTCCTTGTGACCGGCGATGCGGTGATCTATTCCGGAGGCGATGAGGTTGCGTTTAGCTCCTTGCCCACCGATGGCGTTCTTTCGATCAACCAGGACGGCATTTCGGGGGTCAATTCTCCGACTAACTTTTCTGGAGTGAGCGGTTCCATTACCGTGACCAACAATGCCCCAGACTGTAATGCGAACGGGGTCCCTGACGACACCGACATCGCCAACGGCACCAGTACCGACTGTGACTTAGATGGTGTTCCCGATGATTGCTCTGCAGCACTCAACGACTGCAACAGCAATGGCATTCACGATGCTTGTGAGCCCGATGGAGATGGCGATGGGGTGATCAATGCGTGCGATCCGTGCCCTGTCGATGTGAATAATGACAGCGATGGGGACGGTGTGTGCGATAGCCAGGACATCTGTTTTGGCGGCAACGACTTCATCGATAGCGACCTGGATGGCACTCCTGATTTCTGCGATACCTGCCCTGATGACCCTTTAGATGACAGCGATGGGGACGGTGTGTGCGATAGCCAGGACGTCTGTGTGGGCGGCAATGACTTCGTCGATTCCGATGGCGATGGCACTCCCGATTTCTGCGATACCTGCCCTCTCGATGGGGCCAACGATCAGGATGGAGATGGCCTGTGTGCAAATCTGGATAGTTGTCCGCTAGATGCAGCTAATGACCAAGATGGAGATGGTCTCTGCGCGGATGTGGATCCTTGCCCGCTGGATGCCGCCAATGATCAGGACGGTGATGGCCTGTGTAGCAATGTCGATAGTTGCCCACTCGATCCCGACAACGACATCGATGGGGATGGTGTTTGCGGAGATGTAGATCCCTGTCCAATGGATTTCCTCGATGATAGCGACGGCGACGGAATCTGCGATAGCCAGGACCAGTGCGCTGGCGGCAATGATTCTCTCGATACTGATTTAGATGGTGTTCCCGACTTCTGTGACGCCTGTCCCTTCGACTCCAACAATGATTCCGATGGCGACGGTCTTTGTGCCGATGTAGATCCTTGTCCGCTCGACGCCAACAACGATGAGGATGGAGATGGTCTGTGCGCGGATGTCGATGCGTGCCCGCTGGATCCAGACAATGATATCGATGGAGATGGCGTTTGCGGGAATCTGGATCCTTGTCCTCTCGATGTGTTAGACGATAGCGACGGCGACGGAATCTGTGATGGATTAGATCAGTGCCCCGGCGGCGATGATGGAATCGACAGCGATCTCGACGGATCGGCTGACTTCTGCGATCCCTGTCCCCTGGATCCAGATAACGATGTGGATGGAGATTCCCTCTGTGGAGATGTCGACCCCTGTCCGGTCGACTTTGCCAACGATGCGGATGGGGACGGAATCTGTGAGAATTTGGATGCCTGTCCGCTCGATCCCGACAACGACATCGATGGCGACGGACTGTGTGC
>JAPKAM010000144.1 GCA_028825265.1 Planctomycetota bacterium | reverse complement strand
AGGTGTGGCTCGGGTTCTGCTGCGTCGAGATGGCGGATCCATCGCCAAAGTTCCAGCTCCAGCTACTGCTCGGTCCACCACTGGAGAGGTCGCTGAAGGCGACCGTCATTCCCACCGTGCCACTGGTCGGAGTGGCGGAGAAGTCGGCGACCGGCGCCAGTTCTGCCACGGTGATGTAACCGGGACGAGAGAGGCTATCACTGCCGCCCGCTCCGGTGACCGTCAGGGAAACCGCGTAGCTGCCCGCCACCGTGTAGGTGTGGCTCGGGTTCTGCTGCGTCGAGATGGCGGATCCATCGCCAAAGTTCCAACTCCAGCTACTGGCGGCGCCGCCGCCAGAGATGTCACTGAAGACGACCGTCATCCCAACAGTTCCACTGGTCGGGGTGGCGGAGAAGTCGGCGATCGGAGCCGGCTCATCGACGCTGATCAAGAGACTGGTGGAGTGGCTTCCGCCGGGTCCTGTCACCAACAACACCACAGGGAAACTTCCGGAACTCTGGAACAGGTGCAGCGGACTCGGATCGATCGACGTGGTTCCGTCGCCGAAATTCCACGCCCAACTATCGATGGAGCCGGTACTGGCATCGGTGAACTGTACCTCCAGCGGTGCGATCCCACTGGCGACCGAGGCCGAGAAGCTGGCGATCGGTGGAGGTGTCGGAGAGTCCACCAGGACTCCACAACTGATCAACGGTCCCGAAACACCGGACACCGTTGCGGTCAACGCGTAGATGGGAATGCCCGCAGGAGCGGCAGAATCGAGATAACTGGTCGTGGCCGCAGTGACCGTATCGAGCAGGACTCCGTCCCGGGTGATCGTGATGGAGGTCGCTCCCGTCGGCGAGGTCCAGTCGAGTTGAGCGGTCAAGGGTTGATTGCTGACGCAGATCAGTCCTGTGATGGGTCCCGGGGGAATGATCACATCGCAAGATGTCTCGGAAGAACTCAATCCACCGCTGATCGATCGGAGTGCGTAAGTTCTGGTACCGGTCGGTGCTCCTGTTTCCTGGTAGAAACCGGTCAGCGCCGGCACCGTACTGACCAACACTCCGTCACGACGAATCTCGATCGCGTCGATCCCGACTCCCTCCGACCAGAACAGTGATACGGTGCCGCCACCGTATGAACAGGACAAGGCTGTGATCGGTTCCGGCAGATTGGTGGCGGTACAGATCGTCTCTGAACTGGAACTACCACCGAAGACTCCGGTGACTCCATATTCAAAGACACCCGTGCCCGAGGAATCGGAATGGGATGTTGCAGTTCCCCCCAGCAAAGCCACCTGGACTCCATCTCGAGTGACCAGGATCTGGTTGTACGCCTCACTGTTGGTCCACTGCAGACTCACCACACCGGATGTCGAAGCACAGGTCAGGGAAGCGGGAGCGGTTGGAGCCACCGCAACCGCACAAGTAGTATTGGCGGAATTTAGACCTGAGATGGTTCCGCGGATCGTATAAGAATGGCTGCCACGACCCGGTAGATCGGTCGAAGAGGTGGCACTACCGGCCAGCGCTTGGATCGAAACGCCATTGCGTAGCAGATCGATGGAATCGTAGACCTCGGCATTGACCCAGGTCATGTTGATTTGGCTCGAGACCGGAGTGCAACTGAAGGATGTGATCGCTTGCGGATCGATGCTCAGGCCACACCCGATCGGCGTGCTGTTAAATCCTCCGACCACTCCCTGCACCAGATACAGATGGACACCACCGCCCGGGGCGGTCTCGACGTGTGAAGTGGCGGTCCCGGCCAAGACGGCGATCACCTGGCCATTGCGAATCACCTCGACGCTTTGGTAGATCTCACCATTGGTCCACGAGAGAGCGGCATCCGTTCCCTGGATGACGCAGTTCAATCCGGACGGCGAAGTCGGATCGATGCCGAAGTTACAGGAGGTTTGGGCGGATGTTTCGCCACCCACCACGGCCACCACAGCGACCGTGTGGCCGCCACTGGCGAGCCCAGTAAAGGTCGTGCCCGTCGAGGACCCAGCCAGCAGCTGGGGAGTTCCTCCATCGAGGGTCACCTCGATGGAATCCCAACCGCCCGCATTGATCCAGGTCAGGGTAACAGTGGACCCACTGGGAGAACAAACCAGATCTGCAGGTGCGATGATCGTTCCGCTCAGGCAGTTGATGATGGCCTCGACCAGTTGCTGACGTGTCGACGCCGCTTCCGCCAGGCCGCCAATTTCAAAGGAACTTCCAAAGGTAATGTAGCCGCCAGAATCTCGAAAAACCGCGATGTCGTAGGCGGGAGTTAGATTCGACTGCACCACTTCCGAACCGACCGCGGGAGCGAGCCGATCGACCCACGTGTCCTCTCCGGTGTAACTGAAGGAGAGCCCCGACAGGTCACACCCGACAGCATTGATTCCGTCGATCTGATCGAGAGTGTCGACCGAGGCCCCATCGGAGAGCCCCGTGATCCCGAACCGTGCATGGACCGGAGTCTGAGAATCGAAGAACCAGGTGTCTCCCCCCTCGAGGAAGACCGCCTTGCCACCGATCCCGTTGGTCAGGTAAGTGTCGAGGATCGCCGATTCCGCAGTGGTCAGTGCATGGTTATTGGGATACATCCCCAGTTGCACCCAGATTCGATCGAGGCGATCGAGATCCGGCATGGCAGCGATCGATCCTACGGTGACGACACTTCTGCCAGCAGCCACCAGTGCATTGGTGAGAGCCGTCCCTGAATCGGTGGTTCCCGTCTCCGGGGCCCAGACCAGATCACGGATGTTACCGAGCAGAAAAACACTACAGGAAGCCGACAAACTGGGAGTCCCGCCCTGCACTCCCTGGATCTCCCAGGCGTGCTGACCGATGGGGACCGACAGATCGAGGTATCCGGTGGCATTGCCGGCGACCGTGGCCAGTAACGATCCATCGCGACTGATCCGTACTTCATCGTACGGATCGCCATTGGTCCAACTGATCTGGACCCCGATCGGTTGCTCAATGCAGGTCAATGTACTGGGACCGGTGGGTCCGCCCAATAGGGCCAACATGTTCGCGAGATTGATCCGCCCAAAACCGAAGTGATTGTCGAATCCTGGCGTATCCTCCGCTGGAGGACCGACCTGATCATCGCTACTGGTCTCGAGAATCGTTCGCACCTGAGCCGCAGTCAGGGTTCCGTCCTGAGCCAGCAAGACTGCCAGTGCACCTGAGGTCACCGGGGTTGCAGAAGAGGTTCCATTGAAGTTGGCGGTGTAGTTTGGTGTGGTCCCGGTGGTCACGTAGCCGCCGGCCCCCGTGATGTCAGTGGTCACCATCAGGACTCCGGGTGCCACCACCGTCTGCTGGGTTCCAAAGTTCGACCCCCAAAAGTTCTCCCCATCACAGGAAGTCGGACTCTTTCGCTCGTCGCAGGGACTACTGGCACCCACGGCGATCGCCTGGCCATAAGCAGCAGGATAGGAAACTCCGCCATTATCGTTACCACTGGCAAAGACCAGAATGCACCCCAGTCCGCCCCGACCGGTATCGAGTGTGTACTGGAGGGTGTTCTGCTCTGCAGTGCTGGGAGCTCCTCCTCCCCATGAGTTGGAGAGGATGTCGGAGCCATTGTCAGACGCCCAAGTGAGGGCATCGATAATCCATGCATTTTCGGTCCAGTGTGCGCCAAATCCGAGACGAACCGGTTGGATCTCGGCGGTCCAGGCCACTCCCGAGATCCCCAGGCTATTGTTCCCGATGCCGGCCGCCAGTCCAGCGCAGGCAGTGCCATGGCCATCGGTGGAGGCGCAGTTTCCGGGCACCCCTGCGGGACTGGCCTGATTGGTCGAATCGTGTCCTGCAACAATATTGGCCGCGAGATCCTCATGAAACACATCGACTCCCTCGTCGATGATGGCAACCCTCACCGACAGCGAGCCGGTCTGAACTCCCCAGGCATCGGCAGCATTGATGTCGACGCCGAGATTCCCGGCCTGACCGGTGTTCTGCAAGTGCCACTGCGCACCAAAAAAGGTGTCGTTGGGCACCGCCATCGCAGGCAGGTGGAGGATGAAGTTGGGACTCGCAGATTTCACTCCGGAGACATCCAGCAGACGCTGGATCCGCTCCTCGACCTGCCTCGGAGTCCCAGCGAAGGAGAGTTGGAGCAACGGACTGCCCGAGGGGAATTCACGAATCAATTGTAGATCAGGAATCGCCAGCACTCGATCGATGACCGTCAAGTCAGTGGAATCGAGGGTGACCAGAATTTCGGGACGAGGAATGTGAAGGCGACCCCGGTAATCGAGGCAGGGAGACGCCCAGCCATCCGGAAGTTGATCGAGGAGTTGCAGGATCCGGCTCGCTTCTCCGGCAGGAGTCTGAACCAGCATCAATCCCTGGTACGGGGTTTCTTCGATCGCATCGACTTTGAGATGGATGTCGAGATCGGCCAGGTACTGCTGTAACTGAACCGAAGGGTCCTCCGATTGGGGTAGATAGACGGCGAACTGATTCTCTCGTACCTCGAGTTTGACACGATCCTCTCCCCATAGGTAAGAAAAGGTCGTGGAGGTGGTGCTTTTCAGCGCATCCCTGGAAGTGCCGCCAATTCCTTGAGCTCCGACAGGATCGTTCGGGACGAGGGTTAGGAATAGTATCATCGATATCGAGATCAGATTCGATTTCATCCATGACCGAGAATCTAACAGCATTTCAAGTTCTCTTTTCTGATCGCCCAGAACCGATTCAGGTGCCTGCTTCAAGTCGAACTGAATAGCCACTGAAGAACTGAGCGACAACGGAAATATGATGCACGCATCCGTCTCAAATAATTCTGTCTCGACAGTTTTGTCTCGACAGTTTTGTCTAGATAGTTCTATCTCGATCGTTGCGAGTGAGACGAACCCCTACTCTTCTCCATCACATCCATAGTATGACGAATGGTCCCTCTTCGATACCTAGAATCCCGCTCAAGTGTCACGGAGACCCCTAGTATTTCCTGACTTACGGGCGCTCGGGAAAAGTTACTGACCCGTTCGTCAAAAGTTTGGTCTCTCAATCGAGATTTCACGATACATTGACATCTGCCAGCGAAAGCAGTCGCCGTGGTCGCTCTTCTGCGCCTCGTTTTTCTGCGCCTCGTTTTTCTGCGCCTCGTT
>JAPKAM010000040.1 GCA_028825265.1 Planctomycetota bacterium | reverse complement strand
ACGGGCTGGGACTTCTAAGAATCCGAGCTGTGGGAATCTCCCACACCCCGGATTTTGAGTTCTACGGAGCGGGGACGTGCGCCTTCGGCGCGCGTCCTCGTTCTTTTTTTGGCCTGGTTCCTCAGCAGTTCTTCTTGCCAGATCGCCGAATCAGGGCAGGATATCATCGATCGGGGGGGGGGCAGGTGCGCTGCCAGCGCCCGAGGGGAAGAGAGTGGGACCATGATCAGGAACCTTGTCAATATCTTCGTCGGCGTTTCGGCGCTCCTAACTCTGTGCGTCCCGTCGGTACATGCCGATGGCCATCTCGAGTTCGATGCAGATCTACGATTGCGCTGGGAGTACTCGAGTCCATGGAATGGTACGGCGGGAACCGCTAGCGATACCGTCACCATGATGCGAACCCGAATCGCCATGACCACCTCCTTCTCCGACAACCTCGACTTCTCGATGGGTTTCACCGATGCTCGAACCTTGTCGGGACAGAACTCTGATCCACTGATTGCGACCGGGGATCTCAGCATCCGCGAACTGTATCTGCAGGTCGTGGAGCTGTCGGAGGTCAACGACAACCTCGAGTTCTTATCTGGCTGGAGCCTCGGGCTCGGCAGGTCCGCGGTTCCCACTTATGACAGCGGCCGCATCATCCACAGCGATGACTGGAGTAATCTGGGGCCCGCCCTCGCCGACGGATATCATCTCAACAGTGATTTCCTGGATGGCTCTCTCGAACTCGATGTCCACTTCCTTACCCTCGCCAAGGATCCAGCCGCGGGTGCCGGTTCCGGCGATCACTTTTACGGCGCTCACCTGGCCGTGGATTCGTTGCCATTTGTCGATGGTAGTTTTTACTACTGGAAGTACACCGCAGATCTTGCCAATCAGGCGGAAGCGGCTGCGGGCGGGAATCTGGATCCGGGAAGTTCTGGCGAGGATACCTACGGCTACTACTTCTCGCTCAAGGAGGGGCTGATCGAGAGGGTCGGAATCGACTTCGAGTACGCACTCCAGGATGGAAACCGCTACGATGTCGCTGACGATGCGATCGAGAAGCTGGATTCGCTCTTTTACGCCATCGAGGCCACCTACGATCAGCCCGCCACCGCTGACTTCGGAGCTTTGGATTGGCGAGCCGGCCGTCTGATGGCGACTGGAACCTCTCCCGGTGCGACAGGCCAGGAAGCTTTCCGTTCTCCCTTCGGTTCGCCCCATGGCACCCATGGAATCGCTGACTTGGTCGCCAACAGTAATGTCCAATCGACCTACATCGGAGCCACCACTGAACTGATGGAGACGGAGATCGATCTCTCCCTCCACATGCTGGAGGCGGATCAAGGCGAGGACTGGGGACAGGAACTGGATCTTGTACTCCGGCGCCAGCAGCACCCGGACTTTCTCGGTGGGCTGATGCCGCTCGAGGTGGGGTTGGGCAAGTTCTCTTCCGATCACAGTTCTCTCGACTCGACCACCTTCTTTTACGTTCAGTCCAGTTGGGGCTTTTAGCCGCGACTGTGATGCGAGATGCGGCCAGGATGTCGCAGGAGCCGCAGGGCTGAATCGATCGCAGCCTGTGCGATCAGAACAGTTTGAAGTGATCGAGGGGCCACAGTCGCAGCAACACCTTGCCGCGCACTAGGTGCATCGGAACGATGCCGAAATCGCGGCTATCTCGACTCTGTGGTCGATTATCCCCCATCATGAACAGGTGATCCGCCTCGACCTCGATGACATCGCCGGGCCGGTCGGGGAACAGGGTCCGGTGAGTGTATTCTTCGGTCAGCGCCTCGCCATTGAGCAGCACTTGATCCCCGATCAACTCGATTCGATCGCCGCCGATGCCGATGACGCGCTTGATCAGGTTTTTGGTCGGATCTTCGGGAGAGATGAAGATGATCAGATCGCCACGCTCGAGCTCTCCGAGTGCCGGTCGCACCTTGTCGACCACGACCCGCTGGCCATCCTGGAGGGTCGGTTCCATCGAGTGACCGCTGATGGAGTAGACCTGGGTGACGAAGGTGTGGAGACCCAGCGCTAACGGGATGGCGATGGCCAGCACCAGCAGGGCCTCGAGGAGCAGCCGTTTGATGGGCGACTGCGGCACCTGGGCGGCAATCTTGCCCTCCTCAGGGATGAAGTCGAGCGGGTCGGAGGGGGACTGGAAGGCGCTCAATTTGTATTCTCGCCATCGACCTCGGAGGTTTTGGAGCCGCTCACGGCCCCCTCGATTCGCCCGGCGGAGACCTTTTCGAGTCTTTCAATCCACAGCAGCCAAGGTCCTGGCTCGCGACCTAGATCTTTACCACTGAGGCGCACCAGTTCCTGGTGGATCCTATCGACCCCCTCCTGGTTGGCAGTTTCCAGCGCCCGGACCAGGATCCGAATCGCTCCCACATGCTGTAGCCCCGGTTGAAGTCTTAGCAGCGCCTTGGCGAGGGCACCTTGCCTGCGACGAGTCACGGCCCCGAGCAGGTGTTCGGCGAGGATTCCGACCAGGGTCAATGCGAGTGCCCCACGCAGCAGATTCTCGGAGCCACCGGCCACCTCAACTGCGGAAGCGTAGAGCCCCCAGCCCGGGTCGAGGATCAGTGCCAGCATCACCGCCATGGCCAGAAGCCACAGGTTGCGAGCTGCAATACTGAGTGCGAGTAGAGTTTTCATCGGTCAGGGGCACTGTTTCTAGTGACGGAAGTGTCTCTCTCCAGTGAAAACCATGGCGATGCCTGCGGCATCTGCAACCTCGATCACCGCTCCATCGCGAATCGATCCTCCCGGTTGGATCACTGCCGTGACCCCTGAAGAAATCGCAGCCTCGACCCCATCGGGAAAGGGGAAGAACGCATCTGAGGCGAGTGACGATCCCTTGCACCGATCACCAGCCTTGCGGCAGGCGATCTCGACCGCATCGACTCGACTGGGTTGGCCGGCTCCGACCCCCATCACGGCTCGATGGTGAGCCAGCAAGATTCCGTTGGAGCGGACATGAGGCAAGACTCTCCAGCCAAACAGCAGATCCTGCCACTCTTGATCGGTCGGTTCGCGCTGGCTGGCGATGGTGAAGTCCGCTCGCTGCTGGAGGTTGCGATCTCGAGTCTGGAGCAGCATCGCTCCAGGTACTGAGCGGATCTCGATGGGGAGGGTGTCTTGTTCGCCGGTTTCCCCCCCTTCCAGCATCCGACAGGAACGACCCCATTTGACTCCGTCGCGAATCGCTTGGATGGCTCCCGGCAAGAACTTCGGGGCGTGAATCACCTCGAAGAACAGTTCAGAGGTTGCGATCCGACCCGCCAGTTCCTCGTCGAGCGGTTCAGAAAGGGCCAGGATTCCGCCGAATGCACTGACTGGATCTCCCGCCAGTGCGGCCTCGAAGGCGGCTCCGGAACTTTGTCTCTCGGCGGCTCCACAGGGGAGGCAGTGCTTGACCACCACCGCTGCAGGCCCAGCGAGGCCGCGGCAGCACTCGATCGCCGCGGAAGCGTCCAGGATGTTGTTGTAGGAGAGAGCCTTGCCGCCGTGACAGGTGGCATCGGCAATCGAGAAGGAGTCGCCATCGTTTCTCTGGTACCAGGCGGCTTCCTGGTGAGGGTTCTCACCGTAGCGCAACGGCCCGACCCGGGTCCACTGTTCGGTGACACTCTCGGGAAACGCGCCCTCGACCTGCTGTCCGAGCCAGTTGGAGATGGATGCGTCATAGGCTGCAGTGCGACGAAAGGCCTCGAGGGCTAGATCGACTCGAGTCGATCCTGACAGCTGGCACTCCTGCTCTTTCAGTTCAGCGATGAGTGCCGGGTATTTTTCAGGATCGACGACGACCGCCACATCGCGGTGGTTCTTGGCCGCGGCTCGGACCATCGCCGGGCCACCGATATCGATCTGCTCGACCGTCTCCTCGAAGGAAGCTCCGGCGGCGACTGTCTGCTCGAAGGGATACAGGTTCACCACCAGCAGATCGATGGGAGGGATGCCATGCTCATGACACGACTCCAGATCTCCCTCGACATCGCGGCGTGCCAGCAAGCCGCCGTGCACCCTCGGGTGTAGCGTCTTGACCCGTCCGCCCATCATCTCGGGGAATCCGGTCACCGCCTCGACGGGACGTACGGTAATCCCGCCAGCCTGGAGCACTGCGGCGGTGCCTCCGGTGGACAGGATCTCGACCCCCAATTGTTGCAGAGTGGCGCACAACTCGACCACTCCTTGCTTGTCGCTGACGGCGATCAGGGCGCGCTCGATCTTGCGCAGCGCTTTCGGGGTGCTGGAGGGGGCTGACATCTCCTATAGGCCTTTCTTGGGATTACAAAAATCGGCGGCCCCGGGTGAGGGGGGGACTCTCGTCGCTTCCAGAATCCGGAAATCATCGATATTGGTCACCTTTTGAGCGAGTCGGGGGTTGATGGCTAGATCGTAGCCCGGTTCCCTGTGGTGGTCCAGCGAGGCGAATGGGGAACTTGTGAAGAGAGAGAGGTTCTGGTGAAGAGATTGGAGTGGCAGCCGGATCTGGGGCGGATCGTGATCCGCTTCTCCTACGACCCGCTGCTGGTGGCAGAGGTGAAGAAGATTCCCGGCCGTCAATGGCACCGCGATCAGAAGTTGTGGAGTGTTCCTCTCGACAGTGTCGGAGAAGCGGCTCGCATCCTGATGCCTCTTGGATTTGATCCGGCACCCGAGGTGGAGCGATGTCTCAACGGAGAAGTGGAAGGACTGGCGGGGATCGGTGAGCAGGTGGCAGAAGCGGCCACCCCCTCCGATCAAGTCAACGCTGGTTGGAGCGTCACACGGCTCAATGAAACGGTTCGGGATGTTCTTCAGAGTTCGGTGCCGGAGACCATCTGGCTCCAGGGTGAGGTGTTGGAGTTCGATCGTAACCGTCAGCGCGATCACATCTTCTTCAAGATCGTCGAGAAGGTCGAGGGCGAGGATCGTCCGCGAGCCTCGGTCACAGCCGTCCTGTTTCTTCGCAACAAGGATCGGGTGCTGAAGCGATTCGCGGAGACGGAAACCGATCTGGCCGATGGATTACAGATCCGGGTTCAGGTACGTGTTGACCTCTATGTTCAGAATGGATCGTATCAGGTGGTGGTGGAGGATATTGATCCAACCTACACCCTCGGAGAGATCGCCCAACGGCGCGAGCGAATCATGGCGGAGATCCGTAAACGAGGTCTGGAGCAGCAGAATCTGTCGATCCCCTGGCCGTTGGTCCCGTTGCGGATCGGCGTCCTCACTAGCCCCGACAGTGATGCCTGGAAGGACCTGATTCACGAATTGCGAGGATCAGGATTCGCCTTCGAGGTGGCTCTCTACGGGGTCCATGTTCAGGGGGAAAGAACCGAACGCGAAGTACTGGAGGGCCTCAAATACTTCGAGCAACGTGCCGCTGAGTTCGACGTCCTGCTGCTGGTCAGGGGCGGAGGATCGCGAGCCGATCTGATGGCTTTCGACTCCTTGCCTCTGGCACTCGCAGTGGCCCAGCACCCGCTCAAGATCATGGTCGGAATCGGCCACCAGGCAGATCGTTCGGTACTGGACGATCTCTCTCACTCGGAAAAAACGCCGACCGCCGCAGGTCAGCAACTGGTCCAGCAAGTCAGCGGCTTCTGGCAGCGGGTCCGGGATCAGGGGGCCCGGATCATGATCGGTGCCAGACATCGCGTCGATCGTTGTCGGGCGGATCTGAACGGATCGCGCTCGCAGATCGCCCGGGGAACCTCGCTGGCGATGCTCGAGCAGCGTCGCAGGCTTCAGCTCCAGGCCAGTGGTCTGGAATCGGCCGCGGCGGGTCAGTTGGGAGAGGCGCGGGGAACGATCAGGGCATCTCGCCAGCGCCTCTCGAGCGGCACCGCGAGGGTGTTTCGGGTCGCAGCAGATCAACGATCCGGTCAAGAAGGTCGGCTGCAGGCCAGTGCGACGCTGCAATTGGCTCGGGAGAGGGAGCGGTTGGCCGCACGACAGGTCCAGGTCCGGGGAGCGGATCCGCAGACCATCCTGGCGCGGGGCTTTGCCTGGGTTCGGGACCAATCAGGGCATACGATAGGGTCTCACGCTGGAGTCTCCATCGATCAGAAAGTCACCGTCCGATTTGTCGATGGGGTCGTGGATGCCCGAATTGAAGCCACCAGAAGCGACTCCTCTGTAGGTCTGTCCAGTCGATGATTTGATGGATAGACTGGGCCTTTCGGGATGGTTTCCGGGAAAGAAGAAGACTCGATGAGTGCCAAAAAGTTGCCGGGGTACAAGCAAGCGACCGACGAGATCGACCAGATCTTGCAGCGGATCGATGAGAGTTCCGAAATCGATGTCGATGCGCTGGCCGATGATGTGGAACGTGCGGCAGAGTTATTGCAAATCTGTGGCGATAAGTTGAAGGCGGCAGAGGTTCGTGTTCAGCAGGTATCTCAGAGGCTCGCTGCGGAACAAGACCACGATTCAGGCCCGGAAGAAGCACGGGAATAAAGGAGAACTAGCATGTCATTGGTGGTCGTAGGAAGTGTCGCTTTCGATTCGATCGAGACTCCCGATGGATCGGTCCAGAATGCTCTCGGAGGTTCTGCCGTTCATTTCTCGCTGGCGGCATCCTTGTTCGGGCCGGTTCAACTGGTCGGTGTGGTCGGAGAAGATTTCCCGGAAGATCGTCACCAGTTATTGCGCAATCGAGGAATCTGTACCGCCGGGCTCGAAGTGATCCCCGGTGGTGAGACCTTCCGCTGGTCTGGCAAGTACTTCGACGATATGGATCAGCGAGAGACCCTCACCTGCGACCTTAATGTGTTCGAGAAGTTCAAACCGGAGATCCCTGCGGCGTATCGAGACACGGGGTTTTTATTCCTGGGTAACGGTGCTCCTGTGACCCAATCGAGCGTCCTCAATCAGATGAACTCTGCTCCCTTCACCATGGTGGATACGATGAACTTCTGGATCCATCAGGATCGATCTGAATTGGTCGAGTTGCTGGGCAAGGTCGATGCACTGGTTCTCAATGACGAGGAAGCGTATCTACTCACTCAGGAAAAGAACCTGGTGCGCGCGGGTCGTAAGATTCGCGAGATGGGACCTCGCTTTGTCATTGCGAAGAAGGGGCAGCACGGTGCTACCATCTTCCACGAGGATGGCGAGATGGCGCTTCCTGCATTGCCGCTGGCTGATGTGGTCGACCCCACCGGGGCTGGCGATTCCTTCGCCGGTGGTTTGATGGGCAGTCTTCAGCGTTCGAACAGGACCGATCTCGAGGCGATCAAGGTTGCCGTAGCCTGGGGAACGATCACCGCTTCCTTCTGCTGTGGCGGATATGGGGTCGATGGGATTCTCGAAGCGGATCGGTCGGCATTGAGAGAGAGATTCGATCACTACCGCAAGATGCTCGACCTCGGGTCGGTAGAGATTCCACTGGCTTCACACTGAATACATACGCCCTCCAGGAATGATGAGAGGGAGGTTCTTGTCGATGAGTGAAGATCTTGCACGCTACCATCACCCCTTGACCGATCTATTTCGACAGCCAGCCGATGTGGGTGAGTGGGCCGACCATTCCATCACCCGTGAACAGATCCGTCATTTCGAGGAGCACGGGTTCGTCACTGGAATCCCTGTGCTCGATATCCAGCAGGTGGAACGGTTGCGGGAGCAGTTGGTTCGCCTGATGGATCCAGCACACCCGGGTCACCCTCTCTTTTACGAGTTCCATTCCAACGAATCGATCGACCCGGAGACGGTCTTGTTTCATGCCCTAGGCGGCTGGCGCATCGAGGATGGGTTCCACGATCTTCTTTACTCGCCGACCTTGAGGATGATTGCATACCAGTTGCTTGGAACTGCAGTTCGTTTCTTTCACGACCAGTTGTTTTGCAAGCCTCCGGCGCATGGAGGTGTGGTGTCTTGGCACCAGGATTACTCCTACTGGACGTGGACCCAGCCGATGGCACACCTCACCTGCTGGATCGCTCTCGATGATGCGACCCCTGAAAATGGCTGCTTGCACTATGTTCCCGCTTCTCACCGATGGGGTTTGCTTCCCATCACGGGACTCGCAGCAGACATGAAAGCCGTGGAACAGATCCTCGACACCGATCAGCGCAGTGCATTGGATCGGCAGGTCGCCGCACCTCTCAAGGCGGGAGAAGCGGTGTTCCATCATCCATTGGTGCTGCACGGTTCTTATCAAAACCGATCGGTTTTGCCGCGCCGCGGGGCGGTGGTCAATTTCGCGGCAGACGGGGTCTGGTCTCATCCTGAAACCCTCGAGGGCCCGGGCAGCGATCGGTTTCCCATCCTTCCCGAGGGCCAGCCGCTGGCCGGCCACTATTACCCGCTGCTGTTCGATCCGCAGCGGGAACTGGCGGGTGAGACCGATTCAATAGCACACCTGTGAACCTCTGAGCGGGTCGCAGGGGAGATTGCGGGATCTGCAATCAGGCCTTCCAGTGGTCGTGTCTAGCGGGCACTCCTTGAGGGCCGTGGATGCGACTGAATCTCGGGTCCCCTTGCGGCCTCCGCTCGATCTCATCAGAATGTCCACAGGGGCGAAGTCGCCACCTGAGGTTCTGGGATTTAAACTCCTGCAGTACTTTTGTGGAGAGTGGAGTCTAAAAATGCGAGTCGCACAGATCCGAAGCCAGTTTCTCGAGTTCTTTGCCACCAAGGGGCACGAGGTCGTCCCCTCCAGTCCGGTGGTTCCCCACGATGATCCGACTCTGCTCTTTGCCAATGCCGGGATGAACCAGTTCAAGTCAGTTTTCACCGGTGAGGAATCGAGGGATTCCACTCGAGCCAGCTCATCTCAGAAGTGCATCCGAGCCGGAGGCAAACACAACGATCTGGAGAATGTCGGATACACGGCTCGCCATTTGACCTTTTTCGAGATGCTGGGCAACTTCTCTTTTGGAGATTACTTCAAGGAGGAGGCGTGCGTCTGGGCCTGGGAACTGATCACGGAGAAGTTCGGCATCGATGCGGATCGGATGTGGATTTCTGTCTATCACGAGGACGACGATGCGAGAGCGATCTGGGCTGACCGGGTCGGAGTGCCCGCCGATCGAATCGTCCGCCTCGGAGAGAAGGAAAATTTCTGGTCGATGGGAGATGTGGGTCCGTGTGGACCCTGCTCTGAGTTACATGTCGACCGTGGTGAAAAAGAATCCTGTGGGCCGAACTGTGCGCTGGGGGTTTGCGATTGTGACCGCTGGATGGAGATCTGGAACCTGGTCTTCATGCAGTTCGAACAGCAGCCAGGGGGAGGCAGGATTGCACTTCCACGGCCGAGCATTGATACCGGGATGGGGCTAGAGCGGATCACGATGGTGCTCCAGCAGAAGAATACTGTATTCGAGACCGATCTGCTGGCGGGCATCATCGAACAAATCGGGGAGGTGACAGGAGTCGCCCCTTCCAGCGGTCCCGAAGGAACGCCTCACCGGGTTATCTCTGATCACCTCCGAAGTCTATCCTTTGCCATCGCAGATGGAGCCTTTCCTTCCAATGAAGAGCGCGGCTATGTGCTGCGTAGAATCTTACGAAGGGCGAGCCGTTATGGTTACAAACTCGGCATGGAACGCCCTTTCATCCATCAGTTGGTGGGGCATCTAGTCTCGGAAATGGGGGATGCCTTTCCGGAATTGATCGAGCGTCAGCCATTGATCGAGAAACTGGTGCACTCGGAAGAAGAGCAGTTCCTTCGAACCTTGAAGACCGGCATGACTCGATTCGATGAAGAGGTGGCAAGGATCGAGACTGGCGACGGCCAGCAGTTTCCCTCGACCGCAGCGTTTTTCCTGCATGATTCCTGCGGCTTCCCCATCGATCTGACCGAGCAAATGGCCAAAGAAGTGGATCTTGCGGTAGACCGTGACGGATTTGATCTGTTGATGGACGAGCAGCGCACTCGCAGTCGCGCAGGAAGCAAGGTGCTCGCCGTGAGCTCTGGGTCCAGTTCGGAAGGAAGCCGTATCGACGGAGCGGGTGCCACCGAGTTCGTCGGGTACCAATCAGGTCAGGCGGAAGCGACGGTCAATACCCTCTTCTCCGCCGGTGACCATTCGGTTCTGGTGCTGGATCGTACTCCCTTCTACGCCGAGTCCGGTGGCCAGGTCGCCGACACCGGCACCATCGACGGCGAGGGCTTTCAACTGGAGGTGCTAGATTGCCAGAAGAACGCCGACGGTACCTTCCTCCATGCGGTTCGGCTCGTCGAGGGTGAACCGGCACAGGTTCGATCGGGGATGTCGGTCCACTGCAATGTGGATACGATTCGCCGGCAACATGTGGTTCGGAACCATACTGCGACGCACCTGCTCCATGCCGCCCTCCGTCAGGTGATCGGGGATCATGTTCAGCAGAAGGGCTCATTGGTTTCTCCCGAGCGCCTTCGTTTCGATATCAGTCACTATGAAAAGATCCAGCCAGAGGCCTTGGCCGAAGTGGAGCAGCGGGTTCAGGAATGGGTGCTACGAGATGTGGAATTGACGATTCATGACGGGATCCCCATCGAGGAGGCGAAAGCTCGTGGAGCGATGGCCCTGTTCGGAGAGAAGTACGGGGATCGAGTTCGGCTGGTAGAAGTTCCAGAGATTTCACTGGAACTTTGCGGCGGGATCCACTGCCAGAGAACCGGCGAGATCGGCCCGATGATCATCGTCCATGAGGGTAGCGTTTCCTCCGGAGTGCGTCGGATCGAGGCCCTGACCGGGGTCGGAGGAGCGAGCCGAACCCGAGCGGATGAAGATCTGCTCCATGATCTCTCCTTGTTGCTCCGGGTACCGCGCGAGGATTTGCACGATCGCATCGGGTCGCTGGTGCGGGAAAACCGTTCACTCAAGGATGGAAAAGGGAGCGCACCGTCGAAAAACCTTCTCTCCGATCTCGATGCTGGACATGGGGAGACGCGCACCGCTGGATCGGCCGAGGTGGTGATCGCCACCTGGCAGGATGCTCCTCAGGAGCAGTTGCTGCAGGTCGCCGATGCCCTGAAAAGAAGAGGTGGGAATCGGGCCTTCATTCTGGTTTCCTCGGGAAATGACGAGATTCGATTCATCGTCGGAACTTCGGAGTCGCTCCCCTCGGGGACGGTCCACGCCGGCAAGGTGGCCCAATTGGGGGCTGGAATCCTCGGGGGTGGGGGCGGGGGGCGCCCCGATATGGCCCAGGCTGGCGGGAAAGCGGTCGATCGGCTGCCCGAGGCGATCGATCAGATGTCCAGATCGCTGGAGGACTCCCTGGCGGGAAAAGGCGCCTGAGGGGCATCGGTTCTCCTTGACCGATTTACTTATCACTCCTAACATCAGCGCTTGAGACTTGACCCGTATGGACCTCTTTGCAAGGGTCTGGGACTCGACTCGTGAATCAGGCGATCGGATGCGATCGTCGATCCGAAGTCAACTTACAGAGACGATGGAGCAGTAGACATGGCAGTACCAAAGCGAAAAACTAACCAGGCGCGGAAACTCAAGAGGCGTGCGCACGACGCTCTGGCTCCGATCCGGTACAGTAAGTGTACACGCTGCAATTCTCTCACCTTGCCCCACAGCATCTGCGACAACTGCGGCACTTATCGCGGTCGTACTCTGCTGGCGGTCGAGGACTTCTAATTCCATTCCGGGAAGAAGTGAAATGCCTCGCATAGCCGTCGATGCCATGGGTGGAGACCGTGTGCCCTGTGTCCCCGTTGCTGGGGCCGTGGAGGCGTTGTCGAATCATCCGGACCTGACCGTGGTTCTAGTCGGCCCGGCCGATCAGATCGAAGCGGAACTATCCAAGTTCGACTATGATCGATCCCGAATCGAGATCGTCCATACCGATGAATGGGTCGAGATGGGCGAGTCGCCGGTCGAGGCGCTTCGAAACAAACCGAATTCATCGCTCTCAATGATGGTCAAACTTCAGAAGGAAGAGCGGGTCGATGGCATCTTCAGCGCCGGCAACACTGGCGCGATGGTGGCCGCTTGCACCGTGCATCTGAGAATGCTGGAGGGGGTGAGGCGTCCAGCCATCGCATTACCCCTGCCCCGAGGAAAAACTCCGGTGATGTTGTGTGACGGGGGGGCCAATGTCGAATGCCGCCCGCTCCACCTGCTGCAAAATGCGATCATGGCGGAAGCGCTGCTCAGATGCGCCTATTCGGTCGAGTCTCCCAAGGTGGGCCTGCTCAACGTAGGTAGCGAGCGAGACAAGGGTCATGCACTGGCCAAGGAGACCTACCAGTTACTGGAAGCCAGCGGCCTCGATTTCACCGGCAATGTCGAGGGATGTGACATCTTCCAGGCCGATGTGGATGTCGTCGTGTGCGACGGATTCGTAGGGAATGTCGTTCTCAAGACTGCTGAGGGCTTTTCAGAAGTGCTTTTCAAGACCCTGGTTTCGGAACTCGGGAGTGGAATGGCCGACATCGGTGTCGATCTTGCGCCGTTCAAGGCGTTGCTCAACGGCGGCTTGCAGAAAATTCGCAGTCGATTTGATTACTCCGAGTATGGTGGCGCACCGCTGCTGGGTCCTAAGGGTGTCTGCACCATAGGTCACGGACGTAGTGATCAGAAGGCTGTCGCCAACGCCCTCGCCTGGACCCTTCGGATGATCGAGAACGGGATCCAGCAGGAACTGGTCGACTCGATCGAGCGCGAGATGGAGCATGTGGGGTCCACTACGGTGGGTCAGAGACGCACCGGCCAGGCAGAGTCGCGCACCAGCAACTAGTCCGTCGGGGCGACCTAGATGGGAGCCAGCATGACAGATCCTGTCGAAGGCCCGGTATCAAACCGTGCTTTGCTCTTTCCCGGACAAGGCAGCCAGTTCGTTGGAATGGCGGCGGATCTGGTCGAGGCTCACCCCATCGCTAGGACAGTCTTCGATGCTGCCAGTTCGATGATGGGAGAGGATTTACTCGCCATCTGCATCGATGGTCCGCAGTCACGCCTCAACAGAACCGAGATCAGTCAACCAGCGATTTTTACTGCATCGATGGCCGTCTTGAGAGTGCTGGAACAAGTCGGTGGCCCCTCGCTGTTGCGTTCCACTGCCACGGCGGGTCTTTCTCTCGGTGAGTACAGTGCGTTGGTCTTCGCCGGATCCCTGCGCTTCGAAGATGCGCTCGAGGTGGTGGTGGCCAGGGGGCAGGCGATGCAGCGCGCCTGTGATCAGGTCGAGGGGACGATGACGACCATCCTGGGGCTGGAACTGCCAGCCGTCCGGGAAGCGGTCGAGGCCGGGAATCGTGCAGGAATCGTCGCTGTGGCCAATTTCAACAGCTCCACTCAGTTTGTCATCAGTGGTGAGAGGGCCGCCGTAGAGCAGGCATCGGAAGTGGCCCGGCAACTAGGAGCGAGACGTACCGTCGATCTTGAGGTGGCTGGCGCTTACCACTCACCTCTGATGGCTCCCGCGACCGCGGAACTGGCTCCGATCCTCGATCGATTGCCGATCTCTGCACCAGAACTACCGTTTTATCCCAATGTACTGGCTCAGCCGGTGACGGACCCCGAGCAGATTCGAGAGTGCCTGTTGAAACAAGTCGAGTCCTCGGTGCTCTGGGAGCCAACCATCTCGGCGCTGGTCGCCGAGGGTCTCGAAGAAGTGATCGAGCCCGGGCCGGGTCGAGTCATTGCAGGCCTGGTGAAACAAGTGGATCGTAGGGTGAAGACTCGTTCCGTCCTTGGGCGGGAGAGTGTCGAAGAAATCCTGGAGGGAACCGTCTCATGATGAATTTCAACGACCGCAAGGTGATCGTGACCGGTGGCACACGAGGGATCGGCAAGGCCATCGCCACCGCCTTTGCCGCTGCGGGAGCCCGAGTCGTCCTGACGGGCAGGGACGCCGTCAAAGCAAAGGCTGTCGCCGCTGAACTGGATGGAGATGTCCAGGGATTAGCGCTCGATGTCTCCGATGGAGAAAGCGTTCAGGAATTCTTCGCCGAGGCACTGGATAGCCTTGGTGGGCTCGACATCCTGGTGGCCAATGCGGGAATCACTCGAGACAAACTGGTCATGGCTCTCAAGGATGAAGACTGGGACGATGTACTCGGAACCAACCTACGTGGTGCATTCCTCTGTGCGAGGGCGGCGATCCGCCCGATGCTAAAAAAACGCAGCGGCCGGATTATCGGTGTGGCCAGCGTCATCGGCTTGACCGGAAATCCAGGTCAGGGGAATTACGCCGCGAGCAAGGCGGGGTTGATCGGGCTGGTGAAATCGCTCGCCCAGGAGGTCGCCAGCAGGAATATCACCGTCAATGCGGTGGCGCCGGGAATGATTGAAACGGACATGTCTGCTGATTTGTCCGACAAAGCACGCGAGGCCATCACCAGCCGGATTCCAGCGAGACGGGCAGGGAGTGCCCAGGAAGTGGCTTCTGCGGTGATGTTCCTGGCCAGTGAGGAAGCCTCATATATCACGGGAGAGGTGCTACGGGTCGATGGAGGCCTCGCCTGTTAAGCCGCTGTTTTCAAACTATGCTGGACGATTCGTCGTCGGACACTAAAATCGTGACCAACACTTGGAGTGGCCTGTCCTGATCGCAAAGACGGCGGGAGGCACTCAGAACTCGTTAGAAACCGAGATGGCCAGTCTGCCAGGGCCGTACCCCAGAAGGAGGAACAGGATGAGTGTTGAAGATCAGGTCATGGACATCATCGCAGAAAAACTTGATGTGGCTCGGGATAAGGTCAAGGCCGAAGCGGTCCTTCAGACCGACTTGGGTGCTGATAGTCTCGATATTGTTGAACTTCTGATGCACCTGGAAGACAACTTCGAGATCAAGATTCCCGATGAGGATGCAGAGAAGTTGAAGACGGTCGGGGACGCCATCGAATATATCAAGAGCAGTTCTCCTGTCAAAGAGTAGGCCCCTTTCCGGAGAGTCTTCATAGATGAGCAGGATCAGGGTCGTGATCACTGGTATCGGGGTCGTTTCTCCGATCGGAAATGATCTTGCCTCCTTCTGGAATGGAATTCTTGAAGGGCGCAATGGGGTTGGTCCCATCACGCGTTTTGATGCTTCCGAATTTCGGACCCGTTTCGCCATGGAAGTGAAAGATTTCGACCCTGAGATTCGGGTGGATCGAAAGACCCTTCGATTGCTCGACCGCTTCGCTCAGTTCGCAGTGGTCGCAGCTGGCGAGGCGATGGAGGATAGCGGACTCGATCCTTCCGGCGATCCGACCCGCTATGGAGTCATCACCGGTTCCGGAATCGGTGGACTCGGGGAGATCGAACTCCAGCACGCGAAATTCATCGAGCGCGGTCCGAGTCGAATTTCTCCCTACTTTGTACCGAAGATGATGATGAATGCCGCATCGGGTCACATCGCCATCCAGCACGGTCTCAAGGGGTCAAACTTCGCCACAGTCTCCGCCTGTGCTTCCAGTCAGCATGCTCTGGGAGTCGCCCTGGGTACCATCCGCGCGGGTCGGTGTGATGCCGTGCTCGCCGGCGGCAGTGAGGCTGCCATCACGGTCCTGGGTGTCGGTGGTTTCTGTTCTCTCAAGGCGATGTCGTCACGAAACGATGATTTCACCACAGCGATGAGACCCTTCCAGGCGAGCCGAGATGGATTTGTTATGGGTGAGGGTGGTGCGATTTTCGTATTCGAGGAACTCGAGCACGCTCGCAAGAGAGGTGCTCAAATCTACTGTGAAGTGCTGGGCTTTGGATCCACCGATGATGCCCATCATATCACTGCTCCCGATCCGGATGCCCCGATGGCAGTGGCTGCAATGCGTTCTGCTCTGGAGTACGCCGGAAAAAATATCGAGCAGGTCGATTACATCAACGCTCATGGAACTTCGACTCCGCTCAACGACAAGATGGAGGTTCGCGCCATCCGCGAGTTGTTCGGTGATCACGCCGACCACTTGATGGTGAGTTCGACCAAATCTCAGGTGGGGCACTTACTCGGTGCTTCCGGCGCTGTGGAACTCGCAGCGATTGCCGTTGGAATTCGTGATAGCGTGGTTCCTGCGACCATCAACCAGGTCGATCCAGATCCTGAATGCGATCTGGATTCGGTTCCGAATGAACCGAGGGAGGCACCGATCCGGGTGGCCCTCTCCAATTCATTCGGATTTGGCGGGCACGATGCCTGTCTGTGCCTGGGCAAATTCGAAGACTGATCCTGAACCGATGGCTCTGCTGATAGTTCCCCCCCGAAAGGACTCCCACCAATGACCGATTCCACCATGAAGGTACTGATCTCCGATCCACTTCCCGCTGAGACCCGAGCGATTCTCGAGAGTGGTGGCCTTGAAGTGGTGGAGGGAGCCGACCAGATCGAGGCCCACCTGCCGACCATTTCTGGCTGGATTCTCCGCTCAGGCACTCAGATCACCGCGGAGTTGCTCGATCAGGCCAAGGAGTTGAGATGCATCTGTCGTGCGGGTGCCGGAGTCGACAACATCGATTGCGATGCCGCTGCAAGTCGCGGTGTTCTGGTGATGAATACTCCCTCCGCAAATTCAAATGCCGCTGCTGAACATGCGCTGGGTCTGATGTTCGCGATGGCCAGAAACATCCCACAGGGCCATAGTGGAATGGCGAATGGCGAATGGGGCCGCAAGGCTCTGGTTGGTATCGAACTCGAGGGGAAAACCCTGGTGGTCCTGGGACTTGGAAAAATTGGCCAGAGGGTCTGCCGCAAGGCGAATGCCATCGGCATGTCGGTGATCGGCTGCGATCCATTTGTCAGTGCTGCGGTGGCCAGTGGTTACGGTGCAGAACTGATGGAACTGGAAGACGCACTGATTCGAGCAGACTTCATCTCGCTTCACCCTCCTCTCAACGATTCCACTCTTGGCATGGTCAATCAAGAGTTTCTCGGTCGCTGCAAGGATGGCGTCAGGATCATCAATGTCAGTCGTGGACCCGTGATTGATCAGGCATCTCTGCTGGCAGGACTGGAGAGTGGCAAGGTTGCTGGTGCAGCCCTGGATGTATTTGCCGAGGAGCCGCCGGTGGCCGATCACCCATTCCGCACTCACCCGAAGATTATCTGCACTCCGCACCTGGGTGCATCGACGGTGGAAGCGCAGGACAATGTCGGAACCCAATCTGCCCATCAAGTGCTGGGGTTCTTGACCGAGTCGCGGATTGAGCACCCGGTCAACGCACCGGGCTTCTAACGAGTTCGCTTCTAACGAGTGCGTTTCTAACGATCCGAGCGGCTTGGGATGGATCGAGATCCGTTCCGAGTCAGTCCTCTTGCCGCGGAGAAGGACTCTCCGTGGGCCAGCGAGGTTCTCGCATCTTCTCCCGCTGGGCTGGGTACAGTTGCTCGAATCGTCGGAGCACGCAAAGGGCGTCTTCGGGCCGCTGCTGCTGCACCGCAATGACTCGTGCGATGGTCCAGAGGACATGAGCATGGGCTTCCCCTGAGGACAGGATCTCGTCGAGGAGATGAGCGTGGTAAAGAGCCAACGAGTCATCTCTTGCAGCCAGGGCCAGTTCCATCGCTTTGAGGTGCAGAATGGGATCCATCGGCTTGAGCACCAGTTGCCGCTGGACTGCATCGAGACGTGTTCGCATCTGATCCGGGGGCCCGGATCCAGGAGCGGACCGCCAGCGCCACAGCAGTGGGCTCGCATCGAGGTGCTTTTGCCCATCACGAGCGGCGATCCTGAAGGTCGCCGGGAGCAGGAATAGCAGCGCGGTTCCACCCATTATCAATGTCACCAGCATCGGAATCTTCAGGTACAGGAGGATGGAGCAGAGCAGTGCAAAACTGCCAATGATGGCGGTCAGGAAGAGACCCATGACGCTTCGGTGTCGGGCCAGTCTCGGCTCTCCATCGAGGATCAGCAAGATCACCATTCCGAACATGGCGCACAACAGGGTAGGAGTCAGGGCGAGACCTATGGAAGCGAGCAATGGACCTCCGAGACAGTGAAGGGCCGATCCCCAGGGTTAAGATCCGGTTCAATAGGAACGCGGATGACTGGAACGGAAACAGATCCCTGTAATTGGATTCTATCCAAGTTCACCGACGGTGTCTGCTTCGATGGAGTGCTGCTTTTTCTGATGATCCAGTCGTGCATGTTCGATTTCTGAGAGAGTTTCTGCCGTGACATCCGAAGTGGGATACTGACCGTCGAAGCAAGCGGCACAGTAATGCAGGTTTGACCCAGAGTGCTGGATGGACAGGCGCAGATCACTGATCTCCTGATAAATCACAGCGTCTGCTCCTAGTTTCTCTGCGATCTCCTCGGAGTTGCGATCTCTTGCAATCAACTCCGCTCGAGTCGACATGTCGATACCATAAACGCAGGGGTGACGGACCGGGGGCGAGCAGGATGCGAAAAACACCTTCTTGGCTCCGGCTGCCCTAGCGAGTTCGACGATCTGTTTCGATGTGTTCCCCCGCACGATACTGTCGTCTACCAGCAGCACATCCTTGCCAGTAAACTCGCTCTCGATGGCGTTCAGTTTTCGCCGAACGCCGGAGGTCCGTTCACTCTGTCCTTGCATGATGAAGGTTCTGCCGATGTATCGGTTTTTGACTAGGCCTTCACGGTATTCTATGCCCAGTTCTCTCGCCATCGTGCTGGCAGAGGTGCAAGAACTGTCGGGAACTGGAATAATGACATCGGCATGGAGTCCGCTCTCTTGCCACTTCTTGGCCAGTTGCAATCCGAAGTGCCTTCTCGCCTCATATACGCTGACTTCATCGATGATGCTATCCGGGCGAGCAAAGTAGACATGTTCAAAGATGCAGGGATTATGCGCGTGGGCGAATAACGTCCTTCGTAGCGGCGGGTGGCCCGGGCGAAAGATCACGGCCTCACCAGGGCCAAGGTTTTGAATGTCGCCATAGCCGAGAATCTCGAGCGCCACGTTCTCGGAAGCACAAGCCCAGCTCTCGGTGCCATCTTCTGCAGTTCTAGTTCCCATCAGAAGGGGTCGTATCCCGTGAGGATCTCTGAACGCGACCATACCCATGCGCGCCACCAGGCTGATGACCGAGTAGGCTCCCTTGACTCGTTTCAAGACTTTCTCGATCGCTTCGAAAATAGTATCCGGATCGGGGTCGACGCCACCGATCGCTCCTAGTTCGGCTGCGAAAGTGGCGAGGATCAATTCCACATCACAACTGGAATTGAGAATCGTGCGCTTTTCCGTGCGTAACCAATCGGTCAGTTCAGTGGCATTGGTGACATTGCCATTGTGTGCCATCGAGATCCCATAGGGATAATGAACCTGAAACGGTTGAGCGTCCTCGGTACTGGATCCACCGAAGGTGGGGTAGCGAACCTGACCAATACTCCAGGTGCCGGTCAATCGATCCATGTTCTTGGCGCGAAAGATGTCTCGGACCAGTCCATTACCCTTCTTGAGATGGAACCGATCGTCGTAACTGACAATCCCTGCAGAGTCCTGTCCTCGATGCTGAAGGCACACGAGAGCCTCATAGACTTCGTGACAGACGGTTGGATCGGATCCTATCGCACCGTAGAAGCCACACATGAGTACTCCTCTGGAGGGGATCGGGTCGGGGAATCCTACCGATACCGCCAAGATCCGGAGGATATCCCTTCAGGTAGTCCCTGACGAGGTTCTCTAGTCAGTTGGCACGATTTCAGATGAGATGGCATTCTTCCTTGGAAGGCGGCTCTCCCGCCTCTCCCCTGGGGGCTTTCCCCCCGGAAGACGAGATTTTGAAATCAGGCAGCCGGAGTGTCGTTGTTTTGTGTGCTGGAAGAGGAAAAAGGCCGGCTGCCTGTGCTTTCTCGTCATCTGGAGATCCGGGGCCTATCGCCCTCTTTCTCCCCCTTTCTTGCCATCCTTGGCGGGTGACCGGGTAACCGTGGTGTGGTGATCCCCGGTCCCCCGCCTCCTTTTAATGCAAACTCCGACGGTTTGGGGAACCACACCCGGCACTGCTGCGTTTCGTAGCAGTAGAGGATCACTGGCCTTAATATCTCTATTAGCCCCCTCTTGAAGCCACTTTCCGTCGGAGAGGTTCGTCCAACGTGCTGGAACAGTCACTTTCATCTCCTTCCTCTGAGGCCTCGCACTGGGCTTTGTGGGGACTCGCTTCCAGGAATCGATTGGATGCCTCCACCGGCTTCCAGGAGGCTCTGGGCCACCTCACCACCAAGCCTCTCCTTGCCGAGATACTGGATCACAACTGGGGAGTGGGGCCGGGGCAGCAGGAGACCCGCAGATGGCAATTGTCTGCCGGTCACACTCTCAAAGTCTGTTGGCTCGAGGGAAATGCCGAGTCCGAGACGCTGTTGCTGCTGCAAATGCAAGAAGGCCGACTTGGTCGGTCATCCACCCTCACCCGCCAGCAGATCAGGCCGCAGCTGCTGATGGTGATCTTGCCGAGATTCTTGCTCCAGTTGAAGAAACACTTGTCCAACGTTCAGGACATCGGAAGTCTCTTTCATCAGGCGGTGCAGGAGGAAGATTCCGCAGCGGTGGCCCGCTGTAATGAGCGGGTAATGAAGGGGATCCAAGGAGCTGCAGATCTACTCAATTCCATCGTCACTGTGCTGGTGGAACTGCATGACGCCAAGCGGGATCGGCCAACGTCGCTCTCTCGGGAAGCCATCGTCAGTCAGTTGCTGAAGATGTTGTCGCCGCGTTTCTTACATCAGTTGAAAAACCACCTGTCGGTCGTTCAGAACATCGATGGTGTCCTCAAGAGGGCAAAGGAAGCCGGAGATCCCGTGAAGATGAGTCGCTGTCACGAGCTGGGGTCGAAGGGGATCGAACGATCTGTAGGGCTACTGAATACCATCGTCTCCTTGCCTAGCATGCAGTTGGATTCGATTTTTAAGACATTCCGCCAGCGTTTCCAGGCGGCAGGAATCACCCTCGAGATGGAGGGGGAACTGCCGATCGGTGATCTGTGGCTCGCCGCTCTCGTCATTTCTCTTGAGTTTGCACGACCTCAGATGCCGCAAGATTCGGCGCTCAGGATTTCGTGCGAGAAGCACGCCGTGCACATCAGAGTCGAGGGGCTGGAGTCGGCCAAGGCTCCACCATTGCAATCAAGTTTTTTCGAAGAGTATTTCAAGTGCAAGGTTGAAGGAGTGGGTTGGATCCTGACCAGCCGCGGAGGGGGAGCATGACGAATGAAAGAACTGTAGAGAAAAGCACCATATTGCTGGTCGATGATGAAATGGCTCTGCTGGAAATCTACCAATCAAAGATCTCTGGTTGGGGGAACTACCAGGTCTTGACCGAATCGGATCCGACCAATGTGGTCAACATCTTGAAATCTCGATCGGTCGATCTGATCATCAGCGACATGGAAATGCCCCGACTTCGAGGGGATGTGCTCCATGAAGATGTCAATGCTTTTGATCCATCGATCCAGTTCATCATCCTCTCCAGCGTTCTGAAGGATCACAGGGAAGGGCTAATTCGAAAGGGGATCCGGGCCATCGTCGACAAGATCGACCCGGATGAGGTGCTCAGAGAACAGATCCTTCGCGCACTGGTGATTCGACATGAGATGCTCGATCTCAGGAATCCAAGCCTCCCGACTTCCAAGATCATTCAGAGCGATCCTCAGATGGTGAAGGTGTTCAATACCGTCAAGCAGGTTGCAAAGATTCCGTCACCTGTGCTGATTCAAGGAGAACCGGGCACCGGAAAGGAACTGGTGGCTCACGAGGTTCACCGCCAGCGGAACCGGAGATTGAAACTGGAGATGCCAGGATTCTCCGAGAAGGAACACCCCTACCTTGCCGTCAACTGCGGAGCCCTCTCTCGCACGCTGCTGGAGAGTCAGTTGTTTGGTCACAAGAAGGGGGCCTTCACGGGCTCCTTATCAGATCAGGACGGGCTTTTCATCGCAGCAAAGCGAGGCACTCTGTTTCTCGATGAGATCACCGAACTCGACCTGGATTTGCAGGTCAAACTTCTGCGTGCCCTGCAGGAGAAAGAGGTGACTCCGGTCGGTTCAACCAAGGCGCTAAAGATTCATGCCCGTGTGATCGCCGCAACCAATCGACCCATCCAGGAACTGGTTCGGGAGGGCAAGTTCAGAGCTGATCTCTACTACAGAATCCACGTCGTCAACATCATGGTTCCACCGCTACGTGAGAGAGAATCGGATATCGAAGAACTGGCCAAACATTTCTCCAAGGAAGTGGCCAAGAATTACAACTGGAACGGAGCACCACGGAAGTTGACTCCCGACGCGCTCAAGTTGTTGAAGAGTTACTCCTGGCCTGGGAATGTTAGGGAATTGAACAATGTCATCGAGCGCTCCTTTGCCCTCGGCGATGGAGGTCCGATCCAGCCGCATGATCTTCCCGAAGAGATTCGCCAGGCGGGGTCGGGACTCGAGGCGGGATTGGCCGGTTTCAAGGCCCCCATCAGTGCCGTCGGTGACTCGATGGCCGCTGGAAGCCAGTTCAGTCATCCCACCAGAGGAGAGTTTCCCACTTTTGATGAGGTGGTCGCTGAGCACATCCGTCGGGCCTTGATCCATACCCGGGGGGTCAAGAGTCGCGCCGCAACGCTGCTCTCCATCGATCGCAACCGCCTCTACCGATTGATGAGCAAGTACCAGATTCCCGCCGAGGGAGAAACGGTCGAGTGAGTCAATATGTAGCCGGTGCATGATCTTGTAGCACCTTCGCTATCTCCTGATGAGCGCCTTAGTTATGACAATTAGTGTGCGTATTTGACCAGAGCCCGAATCCGGTCTTAATCCCAACAATCTCTGTAGGTCGTTCTTTGGCAACAAGTTACGTAGTTTTCAATGGGATTGGCCCGAGCATTGCTTACTGATTTACAGAGCTTCGGATCGGGATTCCTCACTTCGCAGTGATTGAAGAACTTCAGTGTTGAAGAACTGCAGTGATTGGAGAACTTCAGTGTTGGAGAACTTCAGTGTTGAGGACGATTCGGTCAAGGAAAAACAACCGGGGGGGGTGACCGTTGGGCCCCGGCATTTGTGGCGGGCTGAGCCCGGGACTCATGGCATCCCCCTTTTTTGATCTTGTCGCCTGTGGTGGCTGAACTCCGTGAAGCCGCTCCGGCGAGGAATCGGAAATCACCGTCCATCGGTGACACGTTCCGATCGATTTGAACACGCGGATCGATTTGAACACGCAGATAGATTTGAACACGCAGATAGATTTGAACACGCAGTCTT
>JAPKAM010000143.1 GCA_028825265.1 Planctomycetota bacterium | reverse complement strand
GAGGATTCTCTCAAGTCATGCTGCGCCGCTGGCGCTGGCGACGAGCCTTTCGATCTTGGCGTGCGATGGAAGCCGGAAGCCGCATCGGATTGCCGGTGCCCACTCCCTGGGTGCTCGACACCAGCGCAGAAGCAGCCGTTCTGATCAGTTCGTGGATGCCCGGCGCACCGATTCACCACTGGGCGGCTCGCAGGAGTCACGACGGCTGGCTCCCACGCGATCAGTTCCGCTTCTGTCATTGGATCGGATCGACACTGCAGCAAGTGCTTTCGCAGGGCTTCGATAGCGGCGACCTGGCCCCGCATAACGTGCTGGTGAACGGGCCCGCCCAGGGACCCTGGGAACTGGGCATCGTCGATCTCGACGATGCCACCGTCGGCCCGATCCCGAGTCGCCAAAAACTGATCACTGCCCTAGCACAGGTCGGTCACCTTCCACCGACCATCTCGGCCACGATGAAGATGCGTGCCATCGATCAGTTTCTCGAAGATGCCGGAGATGAACTGCTCGGAACTCGCGCGGAAGCGATCGCCGACATCTCCACTCTGGTGAAGAAGATGGCACTCTCGAAGAAACAAAAAATGACCGCCGAGGGGCGCACCGAGCCACTGGCGGGTTGGGGGCTCGGATCGGATGGTCTCCCGGTGCCCTTCTCGGGGGCCGGTCCAGGCCGCTGATACGCGACTAGATGGTCGCCTTTAACTGATCGAGACGAATCACTCGACCTTCTCGATCCACCTCGCCGAAGCGTAGCACCATCGTCGGGCACTCCTCGACACATGCACTGCAACGCACGCATTGCGGATCCTCGACCGGGATCCCGCGCTGGGCAAATGCCATCACATCGACTCCCTGATGGCAGACGGAAGTGCAAACATTGCAGGAAATACATCGTTTCTTGTCGGCGATGATCCGAAAGCGTGAAAAGCGCGCATAGATGTTCATCAGAGCCGCCAGTGGACAGGCAAAACGACACCAGACTCGTCCCGAAAAGTGCCAGTACAGCCCCACTCCCAGGATCCCCGAGAAGAACAGATCGACGGTCCATTCATAACTCAGCAGCGGAACCCCGTGGAGGATCCCCTCGTAGAGGGAAAGGCACCACGATCCGAACCAGTGGTCAGGGAACCACCAGGACCAGAGCCTCGCCTCCAGCATGATGAGGGTCAGTAGCAGGAAAAACTGGCCGACGAAATTGAGCTTTTGGGTCCAAGGCCCACGGGGCATCTTTCTGCGCTGAGTATCTCCAAGCGTCTCCGCCAGCGCTCCACAGGAACAGATCCAACCGCAGTAAACTCCCTTACCCCAGCGCCAGATGGCCAGTGGCAGCAACACGAAGGTCTGGATCACCGAGATCAACAACCACCACATCAGTGGCTGCTCGGTGAACACGTTCCAGAAGAAGAGAGGCCACGCCAGGATCAGTCCAAACGCTCGCCAGTATTCACGTCCCGGTGGATAGTCCTGCACCAGCGGAAACAATGCATCGGCGAAACTGCGTCCCCAGCCCGCATCAAAGCAACCCAGGTGACCGAGCCATGGCAGGATCCAGTAAGGCAACAGGAACAAAGGAATCGCCTGGATCGAGATGAGAGTCCAGGTTTGCCACCGAACGTACTGGGTCGGACGCCTTTTCATCCTGCGGATGCCAAACACCAGCACCACCAAGGTATAAACGAGGCTATACCAGAAGCCCGCCTGAGAGACGCTGGTGGCCAAGGTTCCCAGCAGAGTACTGGGATCCGCAAAGGCCCCACCGAGGTGGATCCACCACTGGTCGAGCCCACTGGGGAAGCCACCCCGATCGACCCACCACTCACCCAGCGGTGGCCATACCCCCTGCCGCTTCCAGTGGTAGATCCAACTGAACAGAACCATCACCAGCAGCAAACTGATCCAGCTTCGAGCCGTCCACTCGCCGCGGATTTTCACTCCACTACGGCGCAGCAATCCCAGCGGAGCTTCTCGACCGATCATGGTGTAGACGGAAGTGGCCTCGATCTTCTTGAGCCCGGCGGGAGTTTGCAAGGTCACCGAATTTGGATGCACTTCGATCACCTGAGCGGATGCCTCGACTCGCAGCGAGCCGCTCTCGATGCGCTGCTCGACTCCATCGATGCTGGCACTACTGGGGCGTACCAACTGATCGCCCCGATGTACCAGAGTCACCACCGAGTCGGCATCGGCAAGGCTCATCGCCGCCTCGCAGGCAGAATCGCCTCCCCCGACCACGACCACCGCTTCGCCACGGTGATCGGCAGGATCATGCAGGCGATGGGAAACATGATCGAGATCTTCGCCGGGGACATCCAGTTTTCGATGGTCTCCACTACGACCGATGGCGATCACGACGCGACTCGCCGACAGGCTCTTGCCGTCCTCCAGCATCACCCGCAAGCCACCGTCTTCACGATCCACAGAAACGACCCGGCCACAGGTCGATTCGATTCCCGCCCGCTGCAATTGCTCCAGCAAACTGGCGATCAAACCCTCGCGATCGAGATCTCCCTCGGGTAATCGCAGGTCACCCGCGGGAACCATCGGATCTGGGCAGGTGAAGATCGGTTTCTTGACTGGAAAATTCTCGAGCGTGTCGAGCCAGCGGACCGATTCGATCAATTGAAACGAAATCCCCAGGCGCTTTGCTTCCATTGCGGCGGACAAACCTGCCACGCCGGCTCCGACGATCACCAGCGGCACACGGTCTTTCTCGGTCGGGATCGACGATTGAGCCATCGAGCGCACCACGCGAGTACCCGAGTCGATGGCGAACTTCAGCAACGGAGTTCCGGTCAGATCGCCGACGATGTAGAGCCCGGGAACGCCGGTAGAGAAGTCCTTCGACACCTCTGGCAGCGCTTCCACTGTGCCGGCAGGCCACTGTAGGTGGAGCCAGTGAGCGAAACCGGACAACCCCCCCTGCACGCCGGGTCAGTTCCCGTAAACCAGATCGACCTTGCGATCGAGAGAAGAGATCAACACGCTCGGATCGAGAGTGTGACCGGTGGCATCTTCCAGCAACTCCAGCGGCAACCGCTTTCGACCGGAAGCGTGGATCCGGGTTCGTAACCACTGCAAGATTCCCTCGAAGCGTCCCGCCGAAACTTCTGTTTCGATATCGATCTCCTTGCCGATCGCCTGGTAGATCTGTGCCGAGTAGAGGGAGCCGAGTAGATAGGTGGGGAAGTACCCGAACAGACCAAAGCTCCAGTGGATATCTTGCAGCACGCCGTCGCGATCGGTGTCCGGTTGGATGCCGAGGTATTCTTGCATCTTCTCGCGCCACAATGCGGGAAGTTCAGAGGTCTGGATCGATCCATCGAAGAGCCCCTGCTCCAGTTCGAAGCGCAGAGCGATGTGCAATCCATAGGTGACTTCATCCGCCTCGACCCGGATCAGTGAAGGGCGCACCGGGTTGACCGCAGTTGCCATCTCGCGAGCACTGACACCGTCCAGTCGTCCCGGAAAGAAGTGGCGCATCTTGGGCAAGAAGTGACTCCAGAATGCCTCGCTGCGACCAATCTCATTCTCCCAGAAGAGACTCTGAGACTCATGAATTCCTAACGAGATGCTATCGCACAGCGGTGTGTGCTCCCACTCCGGGTCCAGACCTTGCTCATACATCGCATGTCCAGACTCATGAATCACACCGTACAGATTGCTGGTAAAATCGGCTTCCGAAATGCGGGTCGTGATCCTCACGTCATGGGGAGCCGACGGCGATGTGCAAAAGGGATGCGAGGTCAGATCCAGCGATCCTCGGTTGAAGTCGTAGCCAAGTTCGGTCGCCACCTCCCTCGAGAACGCTAGTTGCTTGTCGCGATCCCATGGCCCCTTCATGAAGTCGGGGGAAGTGGTGGGCTGGGAAGCGGCTCGCTCGATCATCGATTGGAGCTCCGGCACCACCTGCTTGCAGATCTCACCGAATCGTGCAGACGTCATGCCTCGTTCGTACTGATTCAGAAGGATGTCATAGGAGTTCAGCTCCTCATCCTGCAAGCAATCGGCGAACTCCTTCTGCAACTGAACCTGTTGCTCGAGCAGAGGCGCAAATTGTGGGAAGTCGTCATTGTCTTTCGCCGACTTCCAAGCCGCCATCGATTGGGAGCAGGACTCGGCTATTTTCGAGGCGAGAGGCGCAGGGATCCGAATCGCTTGTTCGTAATCGTAGCGAACTTCACGCACCAGTGCTTGCAGGTCTCGATCCCCCGATCCTGCAGCGAATTCTTCCGCCTTCGAGAGGCACTCTCCCAGGGCCGGATCCTGAGCACGCTTGTGCTTGATACCGACGATCTCGCCTAGAGCCGCAGCGCGCGACTCGCTCCCCCCGGAAGGCATGTAGGTTTCCTGGTCCCATTCCAGCAGTGCGATGGAATGCTCGAGCAGCGCAACCCCTCGTAACTTCTCCTTCAACTCTGAAATCACATCGGTACTCATGTGGTGGACTCACTCTCGACAATGATCTGGTCGATGCCCTCGATGCCATCGAGTTGAAGGGCTTCGACATAGTGGAGAGAACAAACGGGTTGAAAGGTTTCATCGCCAGCAACCTGCTGACTGGGCCCACCGAGTTGAGCGGCACCTTCGACGCACTTCAAGTTGAAGATCGCCTTGCGATTGCAACGGTGACAGGTGGTCTTGACCTCTTCGATGGAGTCCGCCAGTTCCAGCAATCGGCGGCTACCCTCAAAAAGGTGACTGCGGAAATCTGTCCTCAGTCCGTAGCAGATCACCGGAACCCGCAGTTGATCGGTGATATCTCGCAGTTGCTCGATGTGAGCCGGGGTCAGAAACTGCACTTCATCGACCAGCACGCACTGGGCCTGGTCGAAATCGGCTCGATCCAGTTTCTGCGATGGAGACAGTACGATGTGAGCCGGGCGGTGCAGGCCGGCACGCGATGCGACCTCCTGAGCCCCGTATCGATCATCGAAGCCAG
Organism: Planctomycetota bacterium; assembly: GCA_028825265.1. Taxonomy (GTDB): domain Bacteria; phylum Planctomycetota; class UBA8108; order UBA1146; family UBA1146; genus QNYK01. The sequence goes on along the minus strand of JAPKAM010000143.1, from coordinate 241 downwards.
GCTTGATGACCATGATTTTCTTGCCCTGGCGTTCATAGTTGTGTGCCACTGCCAGCAAGTTGAGCGTCTTGGCACTACCCACAGTTCCGTGTCTGAAATACAACTTGGCCATCGGTCTCCTCCCGCGGTGCATCTTTCGATTCCCCTGCAGGGTATCCGGGACTCCGACCCGATTCCATGCTAGCCGTCGGAGTCTGGCTCCGGAGCCGCCGGAGCCCCATCTTCGGCAGCAGGAGTTTCC
>JAPKAM010000039.1 GCA_028825265.1 Planctomycetota bacterium | reverse complement strand
GGTCAGTCATTGAACCACCCGCCTCTCTTCTGTCGAACCCAGCCCGAGCTGCGAGAAGCGTCTGGTCTGGAGTTCTGCGTCGTGGGCGGCTGTCCCTCCGGTGCGTTCTCATCGTTCAGGGCGTAGATCGCCAGCATGTCAGCGGCAGCGGCAGCGTAGACTTCGCAATCCCACCAGTGATTCCCGCCAGCCCCTGGTCGCTTCGTCCATGCGGCGACACTCGCTCCGGTCTTCCTGTTGCGGTTGAGGATCTTGTGCTCGCTGGTGACTTGCTTCAGGTACTCCGCCGGGACTCCTGCGTGCAGATGCCATGCACCATGCTCTCCGTCCTGGGCGGTCATGAATCTCGTCAACTTGTCCTTGAAGTGCGAGGTGTCGAGGTGGAACAGCCGGACGGATCGCTTCAGCGGGTCGCCGACGATGTTCCTGTCGATCTTCGCTGCACGGATGGGAACGCCTGAGAGTCGCTGGGCACCCTTGATCGGTCGAACCAGATCGGGCCACGACCTTGCGAACCTGTAGACCTCATCGGTGCGGTATCCTGAATCGATACAGCAGAGTCGCAGACGGTGAGTTCGATCGTGCCCGTTCCATGTGCGGCGAAGCAGTACATTGACCAGTTGGCGCAATCGGCAAGGTCTCATCCAAAGCAGCGTCCAGTCTTGCGACGGGACGCTGCTTTCAATTCTAAATGGTGGGCGATACTGGACTCGAACCAGTGACCCCTACCCTGTCAAGGTAGTGCTCTAGCCAACTGAGCTAATCGCCCCGTTTCCGAGGTGTCCTCGAACGGGGCAGTGTAGCGATCTCTGCGAATCGTGCAAGTTGGCTTGGGGCTAGAAGCTTCCCATCCACGGCACCATTTGATCGAGCCACTCGCCACAGCGAAGTTGGAAACTGATTCCAGCCTGGGTCATGGCGCTCCACAGAGCCGAATCCTTTGGCGCGTGGGTGACCAGCAATGCCGCCAGGCTGGGTAGGGCAAAGAGCCCGCTCCACAGCATTACAGTGACCGGCTGGAGGGTCGAGCCACGGGCGAGAGTCGTCTCTGCCAGCGTCTCCTGCGCGGATTCGACCTCATCTGAAGGATCGAACAATTCTCCGGCAGCGGTCACATCATCGAGGAATCCGAGGGATGTCTCGACTCCCAGTTGGGGTTGGTACTGGAGTGGCAGTTCAGGCGCCTCGGTGATCGAGTTCTCGCGGTCGACTTCCGTGTCGCGGACGGGAGCCATGGTCATGACCTCACCTTCGCTGCTGTGCGGCTCTCCGGCAGCTTCTAGTGCGGCCATCGAAGGAGCCGAAACGGCACTTTCCAGCGGGTCGCTGGCGACGGTTGAGGGGGCGGTCTCCTCGCTGGTGCTGAAGTCGCTGGTGCTGAAATCGGTGGTGCTGAAGAAGGGGTCGTTCTCTTCGAAACCCGGGAGTGCATCGGTCGCCGTGCTTGCGCTGCTAAAGACGGCGGTCGGGGTTCCCGTCGGTGCCGGGGTGGCGGCTAGGATCGACGGCAAGCTGACCTCACCGTCGGGGGAGACCACCATCTTGGTCTGGCAACGAGGACAACCGACCTTGCTGCGAGTCGTCACGGGCTGCACGCTGAGAGTTCCTGAACAGGCCAGGCACTCGAAGCGCCACCTGGGGGCGAAAGGCTCCTGCGACCCGGTTTCGGTCAAGGTCAGTTCCTGTGACGGAGCGACCGACTCGAAAGCGGGTGCCGGTTCGGGGGTGAATTGGTCGTCCTCTTCGCTGACTAGGTGCAACTTGGTCTCGCCGGTCGGAGTTTTCCGTTGGCGCTTCTGGGCGATCGTCTCACTCGAGTAGAGGTCCAGTTCGCCGATCCCGACCGCAGTGTTTTTCACAGGGTCGGCCGTGAAGGGCTCGTCGAGCAGCGACAGGCCACTGGTGGCCGGTGCTTCCTCTGTAGCCCCTGCACAACGAGGGCAGCGCGTGCCGCCCGTCTCGGCGCCGTGATTCTTGTCAGTGATCGATCCGCAATCATCGCAGTACAACATTTTGATTTCCTTCGCTTCAGGCGACCGGGCCGATGACAAAGAAGACGGCGATGGCACAGAGCCCTGTGTTGGCGATGAGTGGGAGAGCCGCCAGTGGCCGCGTCTCCTGGTTCACCACCAGCAATGTCGCCGCACAGATTCCCAGCAGGCCCTGGATGATGGCCACCGAGGTGACGATTCCCGGCAGAACCGGGCCCGATCCTGCAGAGAAGTGAATCGCCAGTGCCAAGCAGACACTGACGACGATGGCGCAACCGAGCGACACGGCTTGGAGGAACTCTCCTCGACTGACCTGCAGGTGTCCGGTCGGCATCAGTCCGATGCTGACCAGAACCAGGCTGACGATGGCCAGCACGGTGTCGAAGGGGGATCCGCTGAGCAGCACCGATGAGATGGCCTCGGGGAGCTGAGGAAACGCTTCCATCACCTGACGAGGTCCGTCGAGGGCGATGAAGGAGAATCCGGCGATGCCGCAGAGAACCAGCACCAACTTCCAGGGGGTCATGGCATACCTTCCGTATCTGATGGTTTCAGGGGAGACTCTCGCCCAGCGAGTAGGGAACTCCCGAAGAAGAGTACGATGCTCTCATGGCAGTCGTCGAATCGCCTCCAGGGGTGAATCTGTGGCCATTTAGGCTTCATGGTCAGTGCCTGAGGATGGTACCCTCTCGGTTCCTGGCGGGGAAACCGGGTGAATCTGCGGGGCGGAGGGGCGTGCGCTTCCACCGTCAGCCTAAGATGTCAGGGGTGCGAGAGAGGAGACTGACTTGGGGATGCCTGGGCGTTATCAGCCAAAAGGAGTGTTGTCTCGCAACTGGGGGCAACCCGATCCGGCCCGGCTGGAGTCATTACAGATGGCACTGCTGCGCCAGCACTTGCGCCAGAAGATCATGCCGTTTCATCCACATTACAGGGAGTTGCTGGCAGATCTCGATATCGATTCCCTGCAATGCTACGCCGACATGAAACAGATCCCCTTTTCATCGAAGATCGATATCGCACCGACCGAAGAAGCCCCAGATCGGCCCAAGAGTTTTGTTCTGCAGCCCGATCAACAATCGGTTCGCAAGGTGCTCTCGCCGATGCAAAAGGCGGGAATGATGTGGACTGCGATGCGCCATGGCAAGGAAGAGATTCGCAAGCGTCTCGGCACCGAGTACCGACCGGTGCAGGCCTTCTTCACCACCGGTCGCACCGCATTACCCACCTCGTTTTTTCTGAGCCGTTACGATCTAGACATCTTGCAGGAGTGTGGCAAACGGATGGGCGAGGTGATCGGGATCGCCTCCAAGGAAGATCGCCTTGTCAGCGTCTTTCCTTACGCTCCGCATCTGGCCTTCTGGCAGGTGCATGGTGTCGGACTCGCCAACGAGATCTTCACCCTCCATACCGGGGGGGGGCGTGCGATGGGGACCGAGGGCATCTTGCGGGCGCTGGAGAAGATGCGGCCCTCCCACCTGACCGGAATTCCAGGGTATGTCTACCACCTGATTCGCCAAGGGGTCGAGGAGGGGCGCGATCTCTCCTCCATCAATGTGGTTTTCCTCGGTGGAGATCGAGTCACCGTGGGGTATCGGGAAAAACTGGAATCGATGCTGAGAGAGAACGGATCGAAGAATCCGAAGGTCACCAGCGTGCTCGGCTTCACCGAATCGAAGAAGTGCTGGATCGAGTGCTCGGGTGGCCGAGAGACTGGCTTCCACTCCTATCCAGATCTCGATCTGTTCGAGGTGGTCGACCCCGAGACTGGCGAGCCGGTGCCCGATGGAACCACCGGGGAACTGGTCTACACTCCTCTCGATGGGCGTGGGTCGTTGATCGTGCGCTACCGCACCGGCGATCTGGTCAACGGGGGCATGACTCGTGAGCCGTGTCCTGCCTGTGGTCGTACGGTGCCACGTTTCTCTTCCGATCTGAGTCGCGCATCGAATCAAACCGACATGTCACTGACCAAGATCAAGGGCACTCTGGTGAATCTTAATATCATCACCGATCTGTTGACCGACTCTGAACGAATCGATGAGTGGCAAGTGGTGCTGAGCAAGCGCAACGACGATCCGCTCGATGTCGATGAGATGGGAATCTCCGTCAGTCTGCCGGAGGGCAAGAGTGGGGCTGGGATCGAGGAGTGGCTCGCCAATTGCGTGCAACAAGCGGCGGAGGTGCGTCCTTCCAATGTCGAGATCATCCCACGCCGCGAGATGCTCGATCGACTGGGTATGGAGACCCAGTTGAAGGAGCAGCGAATCGTCGATCTTCGCAAGCAAGCCGGAGGAGGATCGCAGTGAGCACAGTGTCGGTCGCACTGGGGGGCGGTGGCTCTCGAGGCCTCGCCCACATCGGAGCCCTTCAGGTGCTGGAAGAAGAGGGGATCGAAATCCGCTCCGTTTCCGGCATCTCCGCTGGAGCCATCGCCGGAGCCCGTTGGTGTCTCGATCCGAATGCTGCGATTCTGGCACTGCGCGCCATCGAGATCATGTCCTCGACCGAATTTCGGAACTTGCGGCTCGGCGGCATGATGCTGGCGGCCGCCAGTGATGAAGACAACGGTCCATTCCAGGCGATTCGTTCGCTGGTCAGAAGAGGAATGCACCTGGCCAATCTGGCACGAAGGCCATCGGTGATCGAGGATGGAGTCCTTACCCAACTGGTCGATATCCTAGTCGGAGACGGACAGTTCGAGGATTGTCGGGTGCCACTTCAGGTGGTCGCTCTCGATCTCCTGGGAGCGCGGATGGTGACGTTGAGTTCGGGGTCCCTCGCCACAGCGGTGGCTGCATCGAGTGCCATCCCCGGGGTTTTTCCACCGGTCGAGATGGATGGAATGCTGCTCGCTGATGCCGGAGCCGTCTCCAGTGTTCCGGTGGCGGCGGCTCGGGCGGCTAGCCCCGAATCGGTGGTGCTGGCGATCGATCCTTCGCGCCGATTACTACCGCGGCAAGAGATCGACACCGGGATGGAATCGCTTCAGCGAGTCGCCACCATCGCACGCAACTGGCTGACAGAGATCGAACTGGAAGAAGCGGACATCGTGGTTCGCCCCGTCGTCGGGCAGCGCAGCTGGAGCGACATGACCAACCTGGCGAGTATCGTCGAGGCGGGCCGAACTGCGATGTCCGAGGCGATGCCGGCCTTGCAGGAGGCACTCGCCGCACGGCAATAACATCTCTATGCACCTCTTCTATGCTCATCTCTGCATGGACCTCTCCGTATCGATCTCTTGGCCTTCCCCGATGGGCCTTCCCTTCTGGTCCTGGTCGGTGCTGCTTGCCGCAGCCTCTCGCTGAGGCTAGGGTGCCCACTCGGGGTGCAAATCCCCAATCCCGGAGGTCACCGATGCCATCGAACGAGCCCATCGCGAAGACTGGTACAGGCGGCGATGCCTCCACTGCTGGTGGTTGGAAGCGGGACCGGCTCCCCTCTTGGCTGAAGATGCCGCTGGCGCCCAGTGCCTCGGGGCATTCGACCGCCGGCGCCCTCAAGGAGCACTCGCTGAACACCATCTGCGAGGAAGCTCGTTGCCCCAACCGGAACCACTGCTGGTCGCGCGGCACCGCCACCTTCCTGGTGCTGGGGGATCGTTGCACTCGCTCCTGCCCCTTCTGCTCGGTGCGTGGAGGACCTGTTTCTCCTCCCGATCCGCAAGAACCGCAACGAGTTGCGGAAGCGGCGCTGGAACTGGGTCTAAAGCATGTCGTGGTCACCTCGGTCAATCGCGACGACTTACCCGATCAGGGCAGCGGCCATTTCGTACAATGCATCGAGCAGTTACGCGCACGCATCCCCGCGGTCAAGGTCGAGGTGTTGACTCCCGACTTCCGCGGTCGAGAAGCCGACATCGACCGCGTCATCGAAGCGCGTCCCGATGTCTTCAATCACAATATAGAAACGGTTCCTTCCCTCTATCTCAAGACGCGGCCTGGGGCTCGTTACCAACGCAGTCTCGATCTGCTGGCAAGAGTCGCCGCGGCTGGAGATCGGACCGAGGATCGTCCCCGCATGTGGGCCAAATCGGGATTGATGCTGGGCCTCGGGGAGTCACCGGAGGAGGTCCAGTCGCTGCTCGAGGATCTGCATCGTGCCGGTGTCAGGATCGTGACCATCGGACAGTACCTGCAGCCCGATCGGGATAGTTTGCCCGTGATCGAATACGTCCATCCGGATCGGTTTGAGGAGTGGCGAGAGATCGGCGAAAAAATCGGCTTCTCGATGGTCTTCTCGGGTCCCTTTGTGCGCTCCTCTTACATGGCCGATACGCAGGTACCGCTGTCATGATGGGTCGATTCATCGCCCTAGAAGGAGCCGACGGTTGTGGCAAGTCGACCCAGGTCGAACGTCTTGCCGGCTGGTTGCGAAGCGATGGAGAGCAGGTGATCACGGTCCGAGAACCCGGCTCCACATCCCTCGGGGAACGGGTGCGTGACATCTTGCTCGACGGAGATGAACCGTTGTGTGCAGAGGCGGAAGCGTTGCTGTTTCTCTCCTCTCGGGCGCAGTTGCTCGACGAGGTGATCGAGCCGGCACTGGAAGCGGGGCAGTGGGTCATCGCCGATCGGTTTCACCTGTCGACGGTGGTCTATCAGGGACTGGCGGGAGAGTTGGGCGAGTTGCGAGCGACCCAACTTTGTCAGGTCGTGCTGGGCGATCGTCGTCCCGCTCTCAACATCGTTTTGGAAATTAACGCCGAGCAATTGTCTGAGCGGCTGGCCAAGCGCTCGACCGCCACCGATCGATTTGAATCGCGCCCCGGTCTGGCGCATCGAACGGTCGCCGCGTTCGAGAAGGTGGTGGGGATCGAAGGGGATCGGGTGGTCCGCATCGATGGCAGTCTCGACAGCGATCAGGTCGAGGCACGGATTCGTCAGGAGGTGGTCGATGTCCTTCGATGAAGTTCTGGGTCACGAAGCGATCCGTCAGTGTCTGTCCCGCGCATTCGGTCGCGACCGGATCTCACACGCCTATTTACTGGCGGGGTCGGAGGGGATCGGCAAGGGGCTGCTGGCGCGGCAACTGACCGAAACTCTGCTCTGTTCCCGCTCACCGGTCGGCACCGGAGTGGCAGGGGTGATGAACCCCTGTGGTGAGTGCAGCAGTTGTCAGGCACTGGCTAGTGGCAACCACGCCGCCTTGCAGAGCCTCAGCCCGGTCGAGAGCCGGGGCATCGAAGTGGCCGCCTTACGCGAGATGATGCGATCGCTGTCGCTGCGAAGCGGGGATCGAAGGGTGGTGGTCATCGACCCCGCCGAGCGGCTCGCCGAGCCGGCTGCCAATGCGCTGTTGAAGATTCTCGAGGAGCCCCCTGCTGGGGTGGTCTTCCTGCTGATCTCCCATCGCCCTGCCCAATTGCTGTCGACCATCATCTCGCGCTGTCAGCGGGTCAACATGGGTCCGCTGCTGCTGGAGCCCTTCCTGCAGGTGCTGGCGACTCATCCGATCGATGAAAGTACCTGCCGCTGGCTCTTTGCCGCTGTCGGGGGGAGGCCTGGGGCCGCCATCGGGCTGCACCAGGCGATGGAGCGTTGTGGGGGTGAAGAGGCTCTGCGGCAGATTCTCCACTCGCCGATCCGAGATCCCAGAGATTTGGTGGCGGTCGCAATGGACGAAGGGGGCAAGTCCGATCGCCAGACGGTGCGGGCGACGATCCGCATCCTGGCCGATGCCATTTGGGCCTATCGCCCCGCCGATGGTCCGGGGCGTTGGCAAGCGGCGGAGAAGGCGACCCTTCTGTCCCATGTCGCTCGCCATGTCGAGCGCTCCGGCTCGGTGGATCTGGGTCTGGAGGCGACCGCGATGGTCTTATCGGCTTCCGATTTAGGGGCTTTGAGAATGCGACTGCCCCGTTCACTGGGGGTGGCCTAAGGAGGGGCCCCCTACCGCTGGTGACTGTCCAGGAGTTATGCGATGGATTCTTTGAATCGGGCCCCGATCCGCTTGCCGGAATGCTGCCATCTCCTACCATTCGCCCATCGAGGTCCAGAGGTGAACTGCTCGCCGTGCGGGGAACCAGGACCAGGAGGCGGTCGCGTGCGGGACCCGAAACCAGAGCAAAGATTTGAAACGCTGATGCGGGCTTGTCACGACTACCCTCGTGACGCCTACGCATTTCTATTCGACGCACTCGATCACTCGGTGCGCCATGTCCATGGCATCGAGAACTACGAACCGATCCAGATCGATGACCGTCATCATGTCGGGGCCCACCAATTACTCGAATCGGTGCGTCGCTACGCCATCCTCGAGTATGGCTGCCTGACCGGATGTGTGTTTGACTCCTGGGGGATCAGCGACGCCGAGGATATCGGCAAGATGGTCTATCAGCTGATCGACCACCAGTTGCTCGGGAAACGTGATTCCGATCGTCCCGCGGACTTCGTTGGTGGTTTTGGTGGCATGCCCTTCGATCAGGTCTTTGCCATCGAACCGCACCTTGAATACTGTCAGGAGAAGGACCAGTGGACCGCATCCTACCGAAGCGCTTCCTGAGACCGTTGATGTTTGTGCTGGTCGCGCTGGTGGCCATCGCTTCGCTGGTGTGGCTTCGATCGATCTTTACACCCTTACTGGCCGGACTCTTCATCGCATACATCCTCGATCCGCTGGCCGATGGGCTGGAGCGGCGAGGGATGCGACGGTTGCCGGCTGTGGTGCTGATCTTCCTGCTCGCCTCGCTGGTGCTGATCGGCGCCGTGCTGGCCGGAACCGTGGCTGTGGCCCGGGGCGGAGCGACCCTTGCCAGCCGTCTGGCGGGGGACACCTCGATTTCAGCGTCACTCGCGCCCCAGCATCCGGAGGCTCAGCAGAGCGGTTCCGGCGACTGGTACATCGATCAGGATGGGGACGGAGTGTTCGATCCCGGCTGGGTCCGAGAGGCACAAACCTACCTCGAGCGTGATTATCCAGGGGTGGCGATTGGGTTTAATCGCTGGAAGAACGGCATCGCCGAGCGCTATGGAGCGGACGAGGATCTCGATCCTGAGATGGCACTGGCCAGAAGGGTTGAATCTGGACTCGACGCCACCGCCGGTCGGGTCATCGAAGCCTGGTTCGGTTCCGGCGAGGAATCGCAGCGCTGGGCTGGGGAAGGCCTGACCGAAGCGCTGGAACGGATCGGTTCGACGGAGAAAACTGCCGAGCAGACCGCTGGGCCCTTCGAGAGGCTGCTGGAACTGGGCAGTTGGTTGCTGCTGGTGCCGATCTATGTGTTCTTCTTCCTGATCGAGATCGATCCGATGATCGCCCGTGGTCGTCAGTGGATTCCCGTTGGCGCCCGTGCCAGAGCGAACAAGATCGCCGGCGAGATCCACCAGATCCTGTCCGCCTTCTTTCGCGGTCGGCTGTTGGTCTGTGTCATCAAGGGAGTGCTGACCGGGCTCGGATTACAACTGACGGGGGTTCCCTATGGATTCCTGGTCGGCTTTGCCGCCGGATTCCTGTCCCTCTTGCCCTACATCGGAGTGTGGTTGGCGGCGATTCCTGCCCTCGGGATGTGCTGGTTTGAGCACCATGATCTGTGGTTGCTGCTGGCCACTGCGGGAGTCTTTAGCGCCATGGAGGCGGTCGAGGGGTTGGTCTTGATCCCTCGATTACTCGGCGACGAGGTTGGCTTGCACCCGGTCACCGTCATCGTGACCTTCCTCATCTTCACTCACTGGTTCGGAATCATCGGAATGCTGTTGTCGGTACCGTTGGCCGCGATCGCCAAGACGCTGGCCCGGGAGTTCGTGGTGCCACTTCTGACAGATGATGCCGCACATGACCCGCCCGATCCGACACTGGATTCCTCCACCTCGTGAAACCACTACGCCTCGTCGATCTGGCCGCCTCGTTCCGGAGCGGTGGCCAGTGTGCTGGCCTGGTCGCCAGTTTTCCCGATCGCTGGGGCGGGGTCAGTGAGGCCCCCTTCGACACCCTCAACCTTGGATTTTCGACCGGTGACGATCCCGATGCGGTCCGGGAAAATCGCCGTAGATTGGTCGAGGCGGTCTCGGTTTCGTTGGATCAACTGGTGGTGGCGGGGCAAATCCATGGCACCGAGGTCGCTGAGGTCGGTCTACAGCATCGGGGCCAGGGGGCCCTGGCACCGTCGATTCGCTGGGCAGGCCGAGATGTGGTGGTGTTGACTGAGCCGGGGGTGTTCGCCCTGTCGCTGGCGGCAGACTGCCCGCTCGTGGCGATCGCCGACCCGCTGACCCGCAAGGCGGGGGTCGCCCACTGTGGCTGGCGCGGTACCGCTGCGGGGGCCTTGAATCGACTGCTGGAGGTGCTGGATCCGGGCCCGCAGGCGCTGGCGATGCTCTCGCCAGCCATTTCTGGCGAGAAATACCCGGTCGGCCCGGAGGTCCACGAGGCACTGGCTGGCTTGCCTGGGGCCCAACAGGCGGTTCGAGGCCAGGGCTTCGACCTGCGAACGGTACTGCGAGAACAACTGCTGAGAGGGGGATTTGAGGCGCACCGGATCGCCCTCGATGACCGCTGTACCGCATCCGATGGGGATCTGTTCAGTTTCCGTCGCGATCGGGGGCACACTGGCCGAGGCGGATTACTGATCGGGTGGAATTCCTGAGTTCTTCGTGAGGTTGCTTTCCAGAACCCAAATGCCCCTCTAAAATCTTACCCTCAGGATCTGTGATCGGTCCCCGAGGAGGCCCCAGGCGAGGATGGCACCGGTGGAGTTCAATCCACTAGTGTTTCTGCGGGGGGGAAACCGTCGGTTTTCCAGTTTTGGTTCAGGGCGAAAGGCAGCTTCTTGAGCGATCCCATAGTGGACTCGAGTCCGGCACAATCAGAACGAGTCGCAGAAATCGATGCATCCGGGATGGCCACCTTTCGGCCGGCCCGTCTGGAACTCGAAGATGGAACTCGCTTCGACGGTCAGGCGTTCGGTGCGATTCGTTCCGTCTCCGGTGAGGTGGTGTTTTCGACTGGCATGGTCGGGTATCCAGAATCACTGACCGATCCATCCTACCGTGGTCAGTTGATGGCTCTCACCTATCCGCTGGTCGGGAACTACGGTGTTCCCGCCAAGCCGGAAGGGGATCCGCTCTACCATGGATTTGAATCTTCCCGTATCCAGGCGCAGGCGCTGGTGATCCAGAGTTTGTCGAGTGACTACAGTCACTGGAATGCAACGCGCTCACTCGACCAGTGGCTCACCGAGGAAGGCGTTCCCGGAATCACTGGAATCGATGTTCGGGCCTTGACCCGAATTCTTCGCAACGCAGGAACCCTCAAGGGCCGCTTGCTGATCGAAGGAAGCACCAATCTCGAAGAGGTGGCGAAGGCTCCCTATCAGGATCCCGGTCAGCGAAATATCGTCGCCGAGGTCAGTTGCGACCAGCCGACCCTGCACCGTTGCGGTAAGGAAGGTGCGTTGCGAATTATCCTGGTCGACTGTGGCGCCAAGATCAGCATCATTCGCAGCCTACTGAAACGAGGAGCGGATGTTTTGCAGGTGCCCTGGAACCACGACTTCGTGGCAGAAGAGGGGGATGCAGTGCTGCTCTCCAACGGTCCGGGTGACCCCAAGATGGCCGGCCCAACGATTGAAAATGTACGGCGCGCATTGACCGGAGATCGCCCCCTGATGGGGATCTGTCTGGGCAACCAGTTGCTGGCGCTGGCAGCGGGCTTCGACACTTACAAACTCGACTTTGGGCACCGAGGTCAGAACCAACCCTGTGTCGAGGTGGGAACTTCGCGCTGCTGGGTGACCAGCCAGAATCACGGCTATGCCGTCGATGGCGCACGGATCCCGGAGGGCTGGGCTGAGTGGTTCACCAACGCCAACGACGGTTCCAACGAAGGAATCCGTCACCTCGAGAAGCCCTTCTTCTCGGTCCAGTTCCATCCGGAAGCCAATCCTGGACCTCTCGATGCTGCGGAACTGTTTGACCGCTTGCTGGAGGTGGCCCGATGAGTCAGGAACAACCCTCTCACCTACGAGTCGGTCGCGAATCCACTTCGGCTTCCGACGTCATTCGTCCCAAAAAAGTTCTGATCCTCGGCAGTGGTGCCCTCAAAATCGGCGAAGCCGGGGAGTTCGATTACTCCGGCTCACAGGCGATCAAGGCGCTTCGCGAGGAGGGGATTCGCACCATCTTGGTCAATCCCAACATCGCCACCATCCAGACCAGTGCCGATCTCGCCGACGAAGTTTACTTCCTCCCGGTCAATGCACATTTCGTGGAACGAGTCATCGAACGTGAGAAGCCGGATGGAGTTCTGCTCTCCTTCGGTGGTCAAACCGCGCTCAACTGTGGCATCGAACTGGAGCAACTGGGAGTCTTCGAAAAGCATGGAGTGCAGGTTCTCGGGACCCCATTGGCGACCATCCTGACCACCGAAGACCGCCATCTGTTTGCCGAGGTGCTGCGTTCGATCCACCTCGATACGCCTCGAAGTCGCGCCTGTGCAGACCTGGCCTCCTCGCTGGCCGCTGCTGAGGAAATCGGCTACCCGGTGATGGTCCGCGCTGCATTTGCCCTAGGCGGCAAGGGCTCCGGAATCGCCAAGAATGACGATGATCTGACCGAACTGGCCAATAATGCATTCGCCAACGTTTCACAGATCCTCGTCGAGGAGTATCTGGAAGGCTGGAAAGAGATCGAGTACGAAGTGGTCCGCGATGCGCAGGACAACTGCATCACGGTCTGCAACATGGAAAACATAGATGCCCTGGGGATCCACACCGGCGAGAGCATCGTAGTGGCTCCTTCCCAGACCCTCAGTGATCACGACTACCACCGCCTCCGATCGATCTCGATCGAGTTGATCCGTCACTTGGGAGTGGTGGGAGAATGCAACGTCCAGTTCGCACTGCATCCGCAGAGTGACGAATACCGGATCATCGAGGTCAATGCGCGCCTGTCTCGCTCTTCTGCCCTGGCATCGAAGGCGACCGGGTATCCGCTCGCCTTTGTTGCGGCAAAACTGGCACTGGGGTACTGCCTCATCGATGTGCCCAACTCCATCACAAAGGTCACCGCATCCTGCTTCGAGCCTGCGCTCGATTACTGCGTCATCAAGATGCCTCGCTGGGACCTGAAGAAGTTTCGTCGCGTCTCGACTAGCCTTGGAAGCGAGATGAAGAGCGTCGGTGAAGTGATGTCGATCGGCCGCAAATTCGAGGAAGCGTTGCAGAAAGCGTGTCGAATGCTGGGGGTCGGAGCACACGGACTGGTTTCATCAAAAAATCATTTCGAAGAGGATGATCTCCACCAGTTACTAGAGGTACCGACGGAGGAGCGAATCTTCGCCATCGGTGAGGCCTTCAAGCGTGGTTGGAGCGTCGAAAAGGTTCATTCGTTGACCAAGATTACTCCTTGGTTCCTGCAAAGGGTGCGCGAGGTGGCCCATTGCCAGAAGCAGATCGAGGAGTTCTCGTTCGAACAGTTTCCAGCCTCGGTGATGCGCCGTGCTAAGGAACTGGGATTCAGTGATAACCAGATCGCTCGTTCTCTCGATCGTCCCGATCCGATCCCGTCCGGTTATCAGGCGGCCCTCGATGTGCGAGATCGCCGTGAGGAATTCGGCATTCGCCCGGTGGTGAAGCAGATCGATACCCTGGCGGCAGAATATCCGGCTCAGACCAATTTCCTCTACATGACCTACAATGGAACCACTCACGATGTCGAGCCGAAGGACCCCGCTCCGTACGTTGTGCTGGGGGGTGGTGCCTATCGCATCGGATCCTCGGTCGAGTTCGACTGGTGTGCGGTCAACGCCGTGGATGCTCTGGCGCGTGCCGGCCATCGAACCGTCATGATCAACTACAACCCCGAGACCGTCTCGACCGATTACGATTCCTGTGATCGGCTCTACTTCGAGGAACTGTCGTTGGAGCGTGTGCTCGACATCGTCGAACTGGAACGATCCCAGGGGGTTGTGATCAGCGTCGGGGGACAAATTCCAAATCAACTGGCAGTTCCACTAGGAAGTCGGGGAGTCAAGATCCTCGGAACCGATGTCGACAGCATCGATCGAGCGGAAAATCGAGAACGATTTTCGACACTGCTCGACGAACTAGGAATTGACCAACCGGAGTGGCGCGAGTTGACCAGCATCGAAGATGCTCGATCATTTTCGGCCCGCTGTGGTTATCCGGTACTGATCCGTCCGTCGTATGTCCTCAGCGGTGCCGCGATGAGCGTGGCTCACTCGGACGAGGAGATGGAACTGTACCTGAAGGCCGCTGCCGACGTTTCTCGTGAACATCCGGTCGTGGTCTCGAAGTTCATCGCAGGGGCCAAGGAAATCGAACTGGATGGAGTGGCCCAGAATGGCAATGTGGTCTGTTATGCCATCAGTGAACATGTCGAGAATGCGGGTGTCCACTCCGGCGATGCAACGATGGTGTTTCCTTCGCAGCGTCTCTACCTCGAGACGACCCGGCGGATCAAACGAATCGCACGAGGCATCGCGGAAGCACTGGCCATCACTGGTCCCTTTAACATCCAGTTCATCGCTCGTGACAACCACATCAAAGTGATCGAGTGCAATCTGAGGGCGTCTCGCTCCTTCCCGTTCGTCTCCAAAATTCTCAAGGAGAATTTTATCGACTATGCGGTGCGTGCAATGCTTGGGGAAAAGGTCGAATCTCCCTCGAAGTCGGCGTTTGAATTCGATTTCGTCGGCGTCAAGGCACCTCAGTTCTCCTTCTCCCGTCTGCGGGGAGCGGATCCGTTACTGGGAGTGGAGATGTCTTCCACCGGAGAAGTCGCCTGCCTCGGTGACACGGTCGAAGAGGCCTACCTGAAAGCATTGCTGTCGGTCGGTTTCACCTTGCCGAAAAAAGGTGTGTTGTTGTCGACCGGCACCATCGAGAGCAAGGCGGACTTCCTCGACAGTGCACGCAAGATCGAGGAGTTGGGATTGCCGATCTACGCCACACCCAACACGCATCTGTTCCTGGAGCAAAATGGGGTGGAGTCGACGATGCTTCATCAGCCTCTCGATCATAAATCTCCCAGTGTGATCGAGGCTCTTGAGGATGGCCGTATCGACCTGGTCATCAATGTTCCGCGTAGTCTCGAACGCAAGGATTTGACCAGTGGATATCTGATTCGTCGCAAGGTGGTGGATTATGGCATCAGTATGCTGACCAACATCCAGGCGGCGAATCTGCTCGTCGATGCACTGTGGGAAATCCGGGATCCTCAACAGATGCTGGTCAAACCCTGGAGTGAGTACAGCTGATTCTTGAAACCTGTGCCAGCGGGTGGTGTTCACAATAAATCGAGACCGGCTCTCCATACCCGCGAGCTTTGGCGAACCTACATCCATGGATCCTCAGATAGGAACGAGAACATCCGATGAAAACCACGACGACACTCATCCTGGGGATGAGCACCTTGTTATTTCTCGGCCTGGGCAGTTTCGATGCACCTGCAGCCGATGGAGAGCCCTTCGAGGCCGGAATGCACATCCGGGCCCAACTTCACTCCGCGCCAGCGGAACTGGATTTCGCTGCAGATGATGGACCGGACGCAGCGATCGAGCAGGCGATGGAACAGATGCACCGTGGCGGGAAAGCGGTTCGTCGCGCACTCCGTAAGAAGCAAGTGGATGCGGCTCTTGTGGCGGTCTCGATCGCTCAGCAGGGAGTGGTGGAGGCGAAGAAACTGGTGCCCTCTGCGGCTCTGGAACTCGAGGGGGAAGCACGGGCCCGGCTGAAGGCCGATTTTCGCAAGCGCCTGATCGAGGTGCTGGAGAAGTGGCTGCAGGTCGAGAAACTGCTGATCGATGGCAAGATGGAACAAGCCGCGACTGCCATGAAGGAGATCTCTGTGCTGGAGAAGAGTGGCCACAAGGAATACGAGGTTGAGGATTGATCCTCAGCTGTAGAGTCCAGCCCACCGCAACTCGATCCGCTACCATGAGATCGACCGGCGTTGGAGCCCTCGACTTCAAGGATGAGAATTGAAAACCGGGGGAACGATGCTAGAGCATCGTTCCCCCGGTTTTTTTACAACAGTTCTGTAGCCGTGGGCTACAGACTTTCACCCTGGTCATCTTCGATCTCTTCGATCACCAGGTCCACGTACTGGGGAATCGTCGACACCTCGGTACCGAGACTGCCGAGCAGCTCCAGGATGGCCGTCTGTAACTGGACGTCCTCGACATAGTCGCAAGCGATCTGGCTGCCGCGTTCGTCCTCGATCAAGCGGCGCAATTTAATGCGTAAGCCGTAGCGTGCATCATCCTTCGTGACTCCAGTGTCGGACTGTTTCTCGAACCAACTGTCGAATCCCGGATAGGCGATCTTGCCATGGTCATCACCCGATTCGACGATCTGGGCGACCAGTTCCTTGTTGCCTTCGTAGTGGGCATCGATCCACTCCTCGAAAGCCTTGTTATCGGACAGGCGTCCCAGCGCTTCGATCCGCCAGAGAGGGATCTCCAGCGGTTCCTTGAAGATGTCCGGATCAATTCCACCCTCGACCAGGATCTTTCCATCCGCATCTCTCTGGGTGTGGATGGAACGTCCACTGGGGAGATAGTAGTGCTGTACGGTGAGCCTCAGGGTCGACTCTCCACCGAGCAATCGATTGACGCTGTCGGCCATCGGCAGTAATCGCTGGACGCTGCCCTTGCCGTAGGTCCTTTCGCCGATCAGTTTGGCGCGTTTGAAATCTTGCAGGGCTCCCGAAACGATCTCGGAAGCACTGGCGCTGGAACCATTGACCAGCACCACCATCGGGTAATCGTCACGCATACCCTTGGTGGCGAATTTCTCTGAGTCCTCGAATACACCACTCATCGACTTCTGAGAAACGATCGGCATCCCTTTGTCGTCGATAAATTCATCGACCAGCGAAACTGCCGACTGGAGATAACCACCAGGATTACTGCGAAGATCGAAGATCAATCCTCGCATCCCCTGATTCTCCAGTTCATCGAGTGCGTCGATCACTTCCTCGACCGCGGTGTCGCCGAACTGAGCCAGACTGATGTATCCCAGTTTTCCGGGTAGCATCTGGTAGAGCACCGAATCGAGTTGGATCGTTTCACGGGTGATCTCGAAATCACGCGCCTCTCTCCAGCCGCGCCGGAACACCTTCAAACTGACCGAGGTCCCTGGTTTCCCCTTGAGTCCCTTGACGATCTCGTCGAGTGGCTTGCCCTTGGTCGGTAATCCATCGACCTCGATCACCAGATCCTCGCTGATCATGCCCGATCGATAGGCGGGGCCCTTGTAGATGGGGCGAATGATCTTGAGGACCTGGGAGTCGGGGTCCATCTGAACCTGCGCTCCGATTCCTGCGTATTCGCCAGTGATTCCCTCGTAGAACTCCTTGGTGTCCTTCACATCCATGAAGGAGGAGAAGGGGTCGAGGCTACCGACCATTCCCTTGGCCGCTTCGATCAGCAACTGCTCGTCGTCCACCAGTTCAGGCTCGACATAGAAGTGGCGAATCCTGCGTATGATCTCATCGAGAAGGGGGTGATTGGTGGAATTGCCCCTGCTTCTTCGTGCATTGAGACGTTCGATCTCCTGATCCTTGCGCAGCAGCAGCGTCTCCAGTTGCAGGATACTCTTCTCCGCCTGGGCGATCCGCTCACTCTCGGGAGCGGGCTCCGCAGCGGATTTGCGCTCCAGCGAGCGCATTAATCGGTCTCGTTCCAGTAGCACCTTTGCCAGCGCACCCTGAGCAGTGGGCTCCAGTTCGATGCTACGCAGCAGGTTCTTCACATCGCCGTCGAAGAGTCCCAGTTGCGCTAGGGCGATGGCTGCGCCAGTTCGTGCCTGAGAGTCGTCGACTTCCAGCAATGGGTGCAACAGTTCGCGAGCGAGTTTCCGATCGCGGGTGACCTGGTAGAGACACTTCCCGACCGCGACTCGTAGGAGGCCATCTCCTTTGGCTTCACTCTCGGCGATGGCTCTCAGTGCCCGTTCGGTACGCTTGTCGCGGAAGTCGCTCATCAATGAGATGGCCGCGGATCGCTCGATCGAGGGGGCGTCCCCGTTCTCTCCGATGGCGATCAGGACATCCCGGATTCCTTCAGTTTCTCCCAGTGAGAGCAACGCTTTCGATGCCATCAGTCGAACGGAACGATTTTCGTGAGACATCAACTGCTGGATGCCTCCGATGGAATCGTCGCCAAGGCGTTCCAGTAGCACTGCGCCTTGCCAGACCCCCTCGAGGGGACCTCCGACGTAGCGGTCGACGATCTTGTCGATCGCATCATCGGTGGGGGGCGGAACGGCTGCAAAAATAAGATTTGAGCAACTCACCACCAGCATCATGAGAAAGGCCAGGGAAGAAACTCGAGAAGCAGCCAGCATGGTCCCCCTTCCAGGGTGACAGAAATCCGATTCCCCACTCCGGGGAGGGCCACGCCATGGAGACGCTACGGATTTCGGGACGGGGGAGTATACCTGCCCGTCCGAATTAGGGCCAGAGAGACGATTTATCTACTGATACTGGAAGGATTTGCTCCTTACTCTGCAGCGTTATCGATAAAACGCAGGAGACCAGCATGGCGTTCCGATTACTTTCAGGAGATCTGTTCGGGATCGAGGGGCGGGAGGTCGAGGTCGAGGTCGACCTGATCCCCGCGCTCTCCTCCTTTGTCATCAGTGGTTTGCCGGGCAAGGGGATTCGCGAGTCCCGCGAGAGAATTCGTTCGGCGCTGGAAAATTCCGGATTTCGGTATCCAGATCGGCATCGAATCGTCATCAACCTGGCTCCGGCGTCGTGGCACAAGGACGGGGCCGCTTTTGATCTACCCATCGCCATCTCGATACTCGCAGCCAGCGGCCAGATCGCGCCGGAGTCTCTGAGAGGCTGGGCGGTACTGGGTGAACTGGCCCTCGATGGTCGAGTGCGATCGATCGCCGGCTGCCTGGGAATCATCACCCGGCTTCGTCGATCCGCCGTTCGGTCGGTGCTGGTGCCGGCCTCCAATCACTCGCTGGCTCTTGCGGTGGAAGGGCTCCATGTGGTGGGTGCCTCCACCTTGCAGGAGGCCCTTGCGGTGATCCGTGGGGAGCGAATCGATCCTCCAGCGACGGTCCCCGGCGCGCCGAGTGATCGACCGGAGGAGCCATTTCCAGATCTATCCGAGGTACGGGGGCATCATCATGCTCGACGGGTGCTGGAGATCTCCGCGACCGGCGAACACTCGCTGCTGATGGTCGGCCCGCCCGGATCGGGGAAGAGTTTTCTGGCACGGCGCCTGCCGGGAATCTTGCCACCGATGAATCAAAATCAACAGGTCGAGGTGACGCAGATCCACGATGTGTGTGGAGAATTTGCGCACCAACAACTGGTGATCTCTCGACCCTTTCGTGCTCCCCATCACAGTGTTAGCTGGGCGGGACTGATCGGTGGAGGATCCCCGCCGATGCCAGGAGAGGTGACACGAGCTCATCATGGCGTGTTGTTTCTCGATGAGTTTCCGGAGTTGGCACGCAGATCACTGGAGGCGTTGAGGGAGCCGCTGGAAGAGGGATCCGTGACCATCTCTCGATCGGGGTGGAGTCGTAAATTCCCCTCACGATTCCTGTTAGTGGCTGCGATGAACCCGTGTCCCTGTGGATATGCGAGTGCATCGAGTCCGACACGTTGTCGCTGCTCCCCGACAACGCTGGCGAATTATCGTGCTCGGATCTCGGGACCGATCATCGATCGTGTCGATCTTCACCTCCAGATCGAGCCGATCTCCGCTCAGCAACTGCTCGATCCACCGGATCGCTCGTTGGAATCGAGTGCGGTGGTCCGTCGTCGAATCGAACAGGCGAGGCAAAGAGCCACCGATCGGGGCCAGCAAGGACCCAATCGAGACCTGGAATGGTCGGATCATGATGGTTGGGCACCGCTCTCCCGAGAAGCTCGTCAGTTGCTGCTGGACGGGCAACAGCAGGGTGAGGTCTCGACCCGGGGACTGACTCGGTGGCTCCGATTGGCGAGGACCATTGCGGATATGAGGTCGGGAGAACAGATCGAAGCGGTCGATCTGCTCGAGGCGATGACCCTGAGAACCCCATCTTCGTCACTGGTGTAGTTGGCGGAGGGCCGCTGAAATCGCTATCCTGTCAATCGAGGGACGGTGTCGAGGATGGTGGAGCCGAGCCCCTGCATTTAGTCGCGCCACGATCGATGAAAGGGACCCGATGAAGACAGATCCGCCGATCCATACCGCTGGACTCGAATCGGCAGCCGGGTTGCCGTCCGATTCGACTTCGGTGTCCAGCAGCCCGTCGGTCCCGCAAGTGGCGCCGCTTCACATCGGATCCCTCCAATTGACGGCTCCGATCTTGCAGGCTCCCATCGCTGGTTTCACCGACCTGGTGTTTCGCCGCATCGTTCGTGAACTGGGGGGATGCGGATTGATGTACACCGAGATGGTCTCGGCGGGTGGCTGGGTTCGCGGCAACATTCCACCGGAGCGACTGGTGGGTGTGGCGTCGGAGCCGGGTCCACTTGGGGTCCAGTTGTGGGATCGAGAACCAGAGATGGTCGAGGAGGCGGCTCGCCGCCTCGTCGATCTGGGGATTTCCGTCATCGATCTCAACTTCGGCTGTCCCAAGAAGCGGATCATGGGCAAGCAAGGATCCGGCGCCCAATTACTGCGAGATCCAGCGACCATCGCCAGAATGATCGAGGCCACTATCCGAGGTGCCGGTGAGATTCCAGTCACCGCCAAGATTCGACTGGGTCCGAACTCCGAAGAGATCACTTCTCTGGATGTGGCGCGTGCAGTGGAATCCGCAGGAGCCGCTGCCTTGACGGTTCATGGTCGTACCGCCAAGGACGGATACGGAATTCCCGTCAACCACCTGCGCATCGCCGAGGTGGTCGATGCGGTGTCGATTCCGGTGATCGCCAATGGCGATGTGGTCGATGCTGCCAGTGCCCTGAAGACCTTAGAGAACACCGGTGCGGCGGGCGTGATGGTGGCGCGGCGCTGCCTCAGTGCTCCCTGGGTGTTTCGAGAGATCGAAGCGGCGCTCAATGGAGCCCCGATTCCGCCTCAGCCCACCTTGATTGAGCAGCGCGAGCAGTTACTTCGCCATCATGGTCAACTGGTCGAGATGCACGGGGATCCATTCGGCACCATTTTGATGAGGAAATTTGCCGCTCGTTACCTGACCGGTGTTCGTGGTGCCAAGAGTTTTCGCGCCGAGGTGACGGTGGCTCGCAACAGCGAGGACTTTCGCCGCATCGTCGAGCAATTGTTTCCGGTCGCCGATGACACAGAACTCGATGGAAATCGGGGGGCGAAGACGGCGGCTGAAGATCTGGTGGAACCGGAGTGCCAGCAGGATGGCTCGGAGTCGCACCGGTGAAACTGGTCATCGCCATCACGGTTGGATTGCGCCACAAGGATCTGCATCAATTCTCTTCGCTCGCTCCGATCATCGAGCAGGGCTCCGTTTCAGCGCTGACTCCTCCCTTGCCAGCGGTCACCTGCTCGACTCAAGCGGCTTTCCTGACCGGGAAAGAAGCAACCTCTCATGGAATCGTCGGTAACGGCTGGTTCCATCGCGAGACCCGAGAGGTTCGATTCTGGCTCCAACCACGAGACCTGATCGAAACTCCGACCTTCATCGATCGGATTCGTCAGCAGGGGCTGACCGTGGCCAACCTGTTCTGGTGGTTCAATATGGGAAGTGGAGCGGACTGGAGTCTCACGCCACGCCCGGAGTATCCGGCGGATGGACGCAAGATTCCCTCAGTCTATGGAGAGCCACCAGAACTACCCGTCGAGATGCAGCGCGACCTGGGTCGCTTCCCACTGTTCGATTTCTGGGGGCCGCGAGCCGGACTTCCTTCAACTCGTTGGATCATCGATTCCGCGATCTCGATGATCGAGCAGAAGGATCCGGACGTGCTGATGGTTTACTTGCCTCATCTCGATTACAACGATCAACGGTACGGTGCCGATTCCCCCGAAGGGCAACTCTCGAGACAACAACTCGATGCGGAATTGAAACGGCTTTTGGACGCGAGCCGCAGCCGTGGAGCCGACTCGATGGTGCTCTCTGAATATGGTGTGGAAGATGTCACTCGTGTAGTTTTCCCCAACCGGCGACTCGCACAGTCGGGGGACCTGCAAGTGCAGAGCACGGGACACGGTGATCTACTGGATGTACACCGTAGTCGTGCCTTTGCAGTGTGTGACCATCAACTCGCTCATGTTCACATCTCGGCCAATGCGGATGCCGCGGCGGTGCAGGATCGTTTGCAGCGACTCGAAGGGGTCGAGCGAGTGCTTTCGGGGGAGCAACTCACGGAAGTGGGGCTAGGCCATCGGAGGGCGGGTGATCTGGTTCTGTTGGCGGAGCCCGGTTGTTGGTTTGCCTACCCGTGGTGGCACGACGAGGCTCGTGCCCCCGATTACGCCCGAACCGTGGATATTCATCGCAAACCTGGATACGACCCGGCTGAACTGTTTGTCGATCCCGCCTTGCGCTGGCCGGCACTCAAAATTGGTTGGCGCTTGTTGCAAAAAAAACTGGGAATGAGAACACTGCTGGATGTAATCTCTACCGATCCTTCGATGGTTCGCGGCAGCCACGGTCGGCTCCCATCCCGGCCAGAACTGGGACCGGTGGTCGTGAGATCTTGGCCCCATCCCGAAAAATCAATCCACGCGGTCGATGTTTATGACGAGATTCTTGAACGGCTGCGGGAAGGTAGGTAGCGAGTTGCTCGATCTCCAATGGATCCACGATCCCAACGCTTGGATTGCCCTGGCCACTCTCACTCTGATGGAGATTGTTCTGGGAATCGACAATGTCATCTTCATCGCGGTGCTGGCGGGAAAACTACCCGAGAAGAAAAGAGATTTCGCCCGGAAAATGGGCCTCCTCTTCGCCATGGGGACTCGCATTGCGCTGCTCTTTTCCATCTCATGGCTACTGAAACTGGTGGGCCCCCTCTTCACCATCTTCGAGCACGACATTTCTGGAAAAGATCTGATCTTGATCGGAGGTGGATTATTCCTCCTGGGCAAATCGACTCGAGAAATTCATGAAAGGATTGAGGGCGATTCGGATGGTCTGAATCGATCCGGCCCGAAGGTCAGTTTGATTTCGGTGCTGGTGCAGATCGCTCTACTCGATGTGGTGTTCAGTCTCGATTCGGTGATCACTGCAGTGGGAATGGCGGAATCCTTGTCGGTGATGGTGATCGCTGTGGTGTTGTCAGTGATCGTGATGATGATCTTCAGTGGAACGGTGTCTCGTTTCGTGGAGAAGCATCCGACGGTCAAGGTCCTGGCGTTGTCTTTCCTGATTCTGATCGGATTCGCACTGGTGGCGGAGGGTTGGCATCTGGAGATCCCGAAGGGCTATATCTACTTTGCAATGGGATTCTCGACCTTCGTCGAGGCGATCAATCTTCGGATTTTCAAGCGAGGAAAAAGAGCGAGTTGATGTG
>JAPKAM010000001.1 GCA_028825265.1 Planctomycetota bacterium | reverse complement strand
TCCAGACCACTTTCGAGTGGATCCCGTACGCCGACTACATCCACGGCCGCACTTTCGCGCTGACCCCAGGGGCAGAGCCGATGATCCTGTTCGATCTGTTCCTCTACCACCACACAGGGACCGATACCTTGCGTTGTCTGGCGCTGTCGAAGTGGGGGGGCGTACACGAGGGCGACCTGACCGTGCAGGATAGCGGCGCCTTGCAACTCGATCTGGAGAGCCACGAAGGTGACCAGGTTGTCGAGCAAGTCATGCGCTTCCAGTTCGAAGAGGACGGGACTCTGCGCCATCGCATCGGGTCCGTCGACGGTGCCGAGGACACGCCACTGCTGGATGTTCATCACAGGAAGGTTCAACACAGGAAACTAGTGCCGAACCAGGACTGAGCCGCACGTTGCTGCGAGTGATGTGGGGTCAAACGGCGACCGCTAGGCGTCCGGCTGGATGACCCAGTCGGCGTTGTAGACGTCGATGAAGGCGGGAGCGAGCCGATCGCGCGGGTCATCGTTGACCAACTCGAAGTACCAGCCGATGGCGGCCGGTTGCTCCTGGGTCACGCCACGCCGACCGTTGAGACCGCTACCACCCCACGCCTTGCCATGGGCGGCGGCACGAAATGCGCTGAAGCGGCCTTGCTCGATGTTCCAGGTCGCCTCGCCGCGGAGAGTCGCGTCGATGCCGCGGGTACGACTGGGGAAGTGACGCCAGTCGGTTTCGCCGAGTTTATAGACCCCATCACTTTCGCAGCGGAACAGGCCGCTGATCTGGATGGTGGCATCGTTGCCGTCGACGGCGGTGACTTCGATCTCGATCTCGGCGTGCTCGATGTCATCTCTGGCGTAGGGTCCTTCCTGGCCCGAGACATTATCGACGACATGGAAGCGCGCCAGCCGCAGCGCCAGAGGTTCCGGCAGGGTGTGTTTTTGTCGGATGGAAATCTCTTCAGGCATCCAGCTTCGTGCTTCGTCACGATTGAACCAGGCATGATCGCGATTCCAGCGTCCTCGTCCCTCCGGCCCGATTCCATCTTCAGGCAGATCGCGAAATGTACTGCGCAGCACCAGGCCATCGGAGGGCAGTGAGTTCTCCCAGCGGTGTTCGGGCAAGTACTCGGCGGGATCGGCCGCCTTTCTTTCTTCCTTGCCGAGAGCACTCCACTTCTCGAGACCAGCATCCATCAGCTTCATCGCTGCATCCGGATTCAGGGTGTTTCGCCTCGCCAGTAGCGTGCCATCGGGGGCGAAGATGTAGAGACCCTGCCACGAACCGCCGATCGGTGCCGGGTTGCCTCGCACCTTCTGGCGGAAGAAGCGACATTCACGGTCCTGATGCCTTTGCAATCGCCACACCTCATCGGTGGCAGGGACGAAGGCTCTGGCCTTTTCGATCACCCTCGGGTCATTCCAGACGGACCGCCGGCCCGCCACGCCGTTGCCTCAGGTACAACCGAGCGGATGTCCGTTCATCAGCCACAACAGCAGTGGTTTCTGCTGCTGACCGGCAGCGCGCAATCCTTCGTGAAGAGTGGCGTGCCACGGGATGGTCAGCCACGCCTCCTCGCCCCCCGGCAGCACCGCCTGCGCCCAGGCATCGAGATCGTGTCCATCGAGTTGGATACGATCTGCAGCGGTCGGCAACGATAGAGCCAGAATCAACGTAGTGGTCAGGAACAAGCGGCCTCCTGTAACCATCGTGCCGTCTGGAAGGATGGTGCGCTAGCGATATTCATCTGCCAAGATGAGAAACAGATTTTCAATCCAGACCTTCAAAGATAAGAATCAGGAGGAAGATATGTTGAAGTACTACAGTGTTGTGGTGGTGATCGCGATGATTTCGTCGGTGTTGACGGTCATCATCTCCAAGTGGTTGGGAGTCAGTGAACCTGCTGTAATGGGCGGCGCAGTGGCAGGTGTGGTTTCGGCAGTGGTTGCGGTGAAGTTTGCTGACAAGCAGAAAGAATGAGCGAGTTCGAGATCAGTTCCGCTGACCCACGCGCACCCGATGTGGCCCGGCTTCTGGCGGCTCACCTGGCCTTCGCCCGGGAGTGGTCATTACCCGAGGACGTGCATGTTCTGGATGCCGATCAACTGGTGGCCGACGGCGTGTTCTTCTTTACTGCTCGTCGATCGGGCCAACTGGTTGCTGTTGGCGCGTTGCGGCACCTCGATGCGGAGCACGCAGAGATCAAGTCGATGCATACTGCAGAGACAACTCGTGGCCAGGGGGTGGGCAAGGCGATGCTCGATCATCTGGTGGCGACTGCAGGAGTTCGAGGCTGTCTGCGCATCAGCCTTGAAACCGGACTACAGGAGGTCTTTGCCCCGGCCCGCAGGCTCTACAAGAACTGCGGCTTTGAAGTCTGTCAGCCCTTTGGCGACTATCAACTCAGCGCCGATAGCGTGTGCATGACGAAGAACCTTACAGAAGGAGCCCATTGATGAACGATGCCGGCAATAAGACTGCCATGAATTTGGCGAAACTCTCCGAGTTTGTCGGCCTGATCTTCTGTGTGCTGGGAGTCGTGTCCGGCATTTATCATATGCTGAACAGCCTTTCGATGGGGGGTGTTTTGGTACTGCACATACTGACCACCGGGTGCTTTCCGACCGTGGCCGGAGGGCTACTGCTGATCGTTGCCGGACGAATCTTACGAGTGGTGATCGATAATTCCAGAGAATGAGGAGCAACGAAGTCATGACCACACCTATCGTGGAAGCGGTCATCGAGACGGATCGTTTGCGGCTGAGGCCGATGCGAGAATCGGATGCCCAGCGGGTGCAGCAGTTTGCCAGTGAACGGGAGGTTGCGGTCCGTACCGGCGGAATTCCTCACCCCTATCCGGAAGGGGAGGCGCTGAGATGGATCGGCAGCCAGCCGACTCTGCGAGCCGAAGAGAAGGCAGAGGTCTATGCCATCGCAGAACGAGGCAGCGATCTGCTGGTCGGCGCCATCGATCTGCGCAGAACCGACTTCATTCACATCTACGAGGTTGGATACTGGGTGGCGAGGGCCCGTTGGGGTGAAGGGATCTGTACCGAGGCGCTGATCGCCCTGGTCGATCATGCCTTCGAACGAGATGCATACCTGATGCGAATCTTCGCCTATTCCTTCCCGGAGAATCCCGCCTCGGGACGGGTACAGGAGAAAGCTGGATTTCGCCAGGAAGGGGTGCTCCGTCAGGGGCTCTCACGGCTGGCAGAACCGCGCGATGCGGTACTCTATGCGGTAGTTCGAGAGGACTGGGAGGGGCGGCTCTGAAGGAGCGAGGGGGCGCATTTACTGCAGAAAAGGGTGAATTCTGCGCTGATGATCGACACTGCGCGGGTGAGCGACATAATGGGGAACGGTACCGTCGGACACTTCGTTGAATCAGATGCAAGGAGGAGATGTCATGATCAGTTTCCCGGAGTTCTTTCCCCTCGCCTTCATCTACTTCGATCCGATGTACTTTCTCTTCGTCGGGCCGGCATTCTTGCTGGCACTCTGGGCCCAGGCGCGCGTCAAGAGCTCCTTCGGTAAGTGGTCCGCTGTGCCGCTTCGAAGCGGCTGGACCGGCGCCCAAGTGGCCGCTCGCGTCTGCGAACTGGGCGGAGCCGAGGGGGTGCAGATCGAGATGACCCCGGGCCAGCTCAGCGATCATTACGATCCGAGAGAGCGGGTGTTAAGGCTCTCGGCAGAGAACTACAACGGCCGCAGCGTTGCGGCGGCAGCGATCGCTGCGCACGAGGCGGGCCATGCCATCCAGCACGCCACCCGTTACCCGATGCTGGTGCTGCGCAGTGCCTATGTTCCGGCGGCGAGCCTCGGATCCTGGTTTGCCTTTCCGCTGCTGTTTGCCGGGATGATCTTTCGCTATCCGCCGCTGATCTTCATCGGCATCGCGCTCTTCGGCGCGGTCGTTCTGTTCCAGTTCATCACCTTGCCGGTCGAGTTCGATGCCAGTGCTCGGGCCAAGCGAGTCCTCGCTGATAGCGGTATCATCTCCGATGAAGAGGAGATGGACGGGGTGCGAAGTGTGCTCGGTGCTGCGGCGCTGACTTATGTTGCTGCGACCATCCAGGCAGTGCTGACGCTACTGTACTACCTGTGGCGAAGTGGATTGCTCGGCCGACGGTGACCGTAACTGATAGGTGAGCTCTGGTGGCTCCGGGTCAGCGTGCAGGTCTCGAGGCCGTCCTGCTAGCGGTTCTTCTGTTCGCCCGCGGGTCGACTCGCAGCCCGAACCACATCCAGCAACTCTCCGAATCGTTCCTTGCCGAGCAACTCTTGCAGCTGTTCGTCGCGCTCTCGGCGGATCTCCTTCATGCGGACCGTCGCGCGATCCCAATCGGTAGTCATCGCTTCCTCCTCGGCGCGGTTTGTCGGTGGTTCGGCCGACCACATCTCTTCGAGGATCTGCACGTGAGAGTCCGCTTCGGTGGTCATGATCTCCCGCACGCGCTGCTGCTCAGGCCACGGAAGGTTCATCTGGTCCTCGACTGCCGCGAGGAGTTGCTCTGACTTCACACGCTCCTTGTCGATCCAACTGGTGATCCTCGTTCCCATCTCTTCACGCCGGACTTCGGCGAGAGCTCGACGGGTGCGCTCGATCTCGTCCGCCGAGATGAGTGGGTCTGGAACTCCCGCAGGAGGGACACCGGACCGGGTCACCAGAGCTTCGAGGGTATCGAGTCGGCGCTCGAGGTCGCCGGGATCTTCGACGGACACTCGCGATTCCTCGAAGGCGGAACTCGCCTTCGATTGCATCGTCTCGACTGAGGCCTCGAGCCGGGTGATGCGCGTCTCGTGATCCGATGCGGATGAGGAGGTGGTGATGGGGGGACGGTCAACTGCGGTGCTCGAGAGGGCGATCATCAGTGCTGAGATGGAGAGGCAAATAGAGACGGCGACGAGTGCGGTCGGAATGGAACGCATTGGGGTCTCCCTCGTCTCGCACTCGGCTCCTGCATCAGGTTCTCCGAGGGGGCTGAAAAGTAGATCGGGTCGAACACGTCTGCGTGTTCGACCCGATCAATATCGTACCCGGCGAGGTTTCCCTCTCCAGGTCCAGTTCAGGCGAACTACCTCGGATCGAGTGCGAAGTCTGCGGTACTCGTCTCACCATCGAGGACATCAACCGACTGGTTGTCATTGTAGTATCCCCAGGCGAAGGTGCGGACATTGCGCGTTCCGGTCCGGACATCGGTCACCTCGTAGACACCGGAGCGATTTGTTTGAGTCCAGCCGCCGGCTGACACACGAACCCAGGCACCTTCAATCGCCTCGCCGGTGGCGGCGTCGGTGACGGTGCCGGTGACCGTTCCGTAGGTGAGTCCACCGAGGGCGAAGTCGGCAACGGTATCTGCGCCATCCGTGACGGTCACGGTTGCGGTCTCGGAGAAGAATCCAGGACTGAATACGCGAACTTCGCGGTCGCCGGTGATCACATCGGAGAAGGAGTACGCGCCCGCAGCATCGGTGTTGGTCACGCTCCAGCCGCCGAAGAAGCCCCCGCCAGCACTGCGGACGATGACCCAGGCTCCCTCGACCGGTGTATCGGTGGCCCCATCGGTCACGGTTCCAGAGATCGAGCCGAAGGAGAGTGCATCGAGTGCCACATCGGCAGCGGTGGTCGCACCGTCCTCGATGGTGACCACTACCGTCTGGCTGAAGTAGCCTTCCTTCGAGACGCGAAGATCGCGGTCGCCGGTGCGGATGTCATCCAGGGAGTAGGAGCCGGTTGCGTCGGTCAGGACGGAGTTTCCACCCCAGCCTCCCCAGCCGCCACCGAAGTTGCCGACCACTCGTACGCGGGCTCCTTCGATCGCCTCGCCAGTCGCCGTATCGGTCACGATGCCTGCGACACTGCCATAGGTAGGTTCGGAGAGGGTGAAGTCCGCAACGGTGTTGACGCCGTCGACGACATCGACCACGACTGTCTCTGTTTCGTAGCCGTAGCGCCGTGCTTCGAGTTCGTATGTTCCCGGTTCGAGGTCATCGATCATGTAGTTGCCATCGACATCGGAGAAGTCGATGTTTCCCCAACCTCCCCAACCGCCAGAGCCATCAGAAGCCTTGACCCGGACACCCGCCAGGGCTTCCCCGGCATCGTTGGTGACGGCACCGGAGATCGATCCGGTCTGAGCCTCGACAAGTTGAGGTGCAAGTACAAAAGCCCCGAGGGCCAGAGTGGTGAGCAAGAATGCTCGAAAAACTACCATGGAACTTCCTTCTCCTTGGCCGGTCATATGCCGGCTTCATCGCAGATAGAACTGCGGGCTGTGGTATCACTTCAAGGTGCGCAGTGTGTCACAAAGGTGAGAATGCCTCGAACACTATTGTCGAAATCCACGCACCGCTGAATTGTGTGAGTAGGAAAATGGGTCGAATGACCGGTAATGAAAAATCCAGACTTCGATGTCCTGAAATGTCGAGATGAATTTTGCCTGGGTGTGCCAAGGAATCGGTGGCGATTTCGACCCTTGAGTCGTTTTTCAAATGGATGGGGAGCGGGTCACGAGAAGTCAGAACACTAGAGAGGGATCTGGTTGAGAGTGTAGTAGGCCACCGGATGCAACAGAGACTCTCCGGCAACGGTGCGCACTCCATCGAGGTACAACTCGTGGACATGACCTTCCTCCAGACCCGAGACCACGAGATCGACTCGCAATCGGTCTGCGGAGAGGTTGGCTTCGGTGATGACCGGTGTGGTCCGGTCGATCTCCGGACTGCCGTAGAAGCGCCAGTAGTGATGAGTGAAGGCGCCCATCCGGTAACTGGTAAGGTCGGTGGCGGTGGCCGCGTCGACAGGCTTGGTGAATGTGACGGAGAAGCCGTCGGGGCGGGCGTTCATCTCCTTCACCTCGAGCGGAGTCTTGCCGCTCCAGCGAAGTCTCTGCAGAGCATAGGGTTCACGACTGCGAGTGGGCCATCCTCGGCAGCAACCGCCGACGATCAGTTGACCATTTGAGGAGAGCAAGCCTCCCAGGAGTCCGGTGCTGAAGCCCTCGCGGAAAGGGTAGCAGGCACCCTGCCACACACCGTTGACCTTTTCGGTGGTGACCCTCATCACCACGCTCAGGGTGTAATCCAGTACGAACAGCTGGTTCTCGAAGGGACCGAAGGCGCCTTTCGATGAGTCGAGCAGGATCGCCGTGGCGGATTGTCCCATCCGCTTGTAGGGGAGCACGACGCTGGTCGGGATCAACTCGGGGATACGCATGGCATCGATGTGCATGCGGCCATCTTCACCGTCCGTCGGTTGTGCAGGTTCCGGTCCCATGTTGGGAGCGAGTTTGTACCAGGGAAAACTGATGGGGTGCCCGACAAATCCGCCCGGGCGCAACTCCTTGAGACCACAGGCTCCGTTCCAGGGCCCCTGATTCTCGGTGTAGAACGCCACGCCCTGAGCGTTGAATCCGACACCGCCAGGACTTCGTAATCCGCTACAAGTTGGCGTGGTCGTGCCATCGGCATTGACCCGGAGGCACCAGCCTCGGAACGGATAATCGGAGGTGTACGAACCGGAGAGACAGAGGGTGATCCAGATGTTTCCTTCTGGATCGAAGCGAGAGCCGAAGGTGTACTCGTGTTCCGATCCGAATCCCCAGGTGTCACTGACCGTTTCATACCGGTCTGCGGTTCCATCGCCGTCGCTGTCGATGATGCGAGTGACCTCTGACTGCTGGGTGGCGTAGAGGATGCCATCCTTGCGTGCGAGGCCGAACACCTCGTGTAATCCCTGGGCAAAGAGGTGGTAATCTGCGGCCAGATCATCGTCGAGAAGACCATCGACGAACCAGATCTCTCCTCGACGGGTACCGATGGCGACACGACCTTCATCCAGTTCCAGCATGCTCACCGCCTCGAGGTGAATCGCCGGGGGGATTTCCAGATCCTCGATGATCCACCAACCACTCTCGTCAAAATTTGCAAGTGGCGGTAGGTTTTCCTGTTCGCTCTGAGCCAGCAGTGGAAGCGTGACAGAGATCAGCAGGGCGATGAGGCTACGTTGGATGATGGCTGTCATCAGTTTTTCTTTCCCCATCGATACTCGATGGTGATCGAGTGCGATTCTTCCATGCTGGCTGAGAATGCCAGCCAGGTTTCGTACTGCACGCCATTGTGGGTCTTCGAGAGCGCGGATGGGCGGGCACCGGAACCGATGCGGACCCTCAGTCCGTCATCGTAGGTCACGGTTCCGTCATCGAGAATCTCCGCCGGAGGAACATCGCGGATTCGCATCCAGAAGACTCCCCGCTCCCCCGAGTCTGAATTGCGAATGAACTTCACCGTTCGGTCGAGCCAGGAATCTCCGGTGGCTTCACGAGCCACCATCGTTTCCTCGATGTCGAGGGACCCGGCCCGGTACATCAGCGTTGGGATCTTTTTCTCACCGATCTTGTAGCCATGAAACTGATAATCATCGGGACGGATGCCCTGCTGGCGATCGCCGGGCCAGGGACAGTTGACGTCTGGAAGGAAAACGATATCGGGACCATGATCGAAGGTCAGCACATCGCGACCCAGTGGTCGAATCCTACCCATCCCCTGCGACGACCAGTGAGACCTGGCATCGAGGAATCGTCCCTTCCACAACAGCGCCAGCCGCAGTTCCTGAGCATCGAAGGCGTAGTGCAGCCCGCCAGGCAAACCGACTGCAATGCCGCGGAATCCGGCTTCCCACAGCTTGCCTCGATAGACGATCGCTTCTCCGCCGACGATCAGTTCCTGCTGCTGGCGGCTGAGACCCTCCGGAAAGATCGCTTGATCACCATCTTCGAGATAGCGCCAGAGAGCCTGCACCTGCTGTCCGGCATCTCCGCCGAGTAGTTCTGGAACCATGCTGCGGCCTTCAGGCCAGAAGGCCAGCATCTGGGTGCCGGGGCGAAGCGATTCCGGGTCGAGCATGTAGCGATGAAACCAGTCTCGGTTGAGTCGTTCGGTGGTGGTGACCAGATCCATCGCTCGCATCCCCACCGAATGTTTCTGATTGAAGTCGTGACAGAGAACACACTGCAGCATGTTGCTGCCCGCCATCTGATGCCCTGCGGCCTTCATGGCATCATCGTCATGGATCATGCGAGGCACGCCTGTGACATGACGATCCACAGCGATCAGATCTGCCGCGAGGGACCGGGTTTGTGGGTGATCGAAGGTCGGCATGCGAGTGTGGAAGTAACTTCGCAAGCTACGCCCCGATCGAATCACTGCATCGAGCCAATCGAGCACCAGTTTGTCACCCACTCCCGCTAGCGGTGGGGGAAGACGCCCTTCGTCACCGAGCAGCGGCTCGGTACCGGTGAAAAAATCGTTTCGATCTTGTGCGACGCCACCGAGGTCTCCCCTTGAATGGCAGGCGGTGCATCGAAAGGAGCGAAGAGTGTGATCGACTCGCTGCTGCGCAGCGGGTGCCTCTGGACGATCCTGCAGAAAGTGGAGAGCGGCCTCGAGGTCAGCGGTTTGCCGTGCAGAGAGGGGATAACGAGGATGATGGTGGCCAGGAAGTGGACCAGACAACTGCTCTAAGGTATTTACGCTGTCTACGGTGGCTGCGTTCCCATCTTCGTGGCACTGAGCACAGCCCAGCTTCAGGTAGAGGTCCTCGCCCCGCTTGGCATCGCCACGCTGGTGATTCCAGCTGAGAACCGGCGGCAGGGGTTCCCTGGAGTTGGTCAATAAGCTGGAGTCGATCGGTCCACGATCGATCCCGGGGCCGAGCCACTCCAGTTCCAGGATGGCATCATCGACCCACTGGAAGTGAGACACCTCGATGCGATGCAACCCCGATTCAAGATCGATGGAGGCTTGGCTCTCCATCACCTTCTTACGCTGATAATTTTTCTTGCCTCCCAGATCGATGACATCCTTCTCGTCGATCCGTAACCTGCCGATGTCATCGACCTTCAGGAAGAACTGGTAATCTCCCGCTTGTTCGATGCGAAGCCAGCCAGAGAAGTGAGTGGTGACATCGTTTCTGCGCTGCTGATCGGGTAGCGAGAAACTACCGGTGATCGTCGTGTTTCTCGGTCGTGAACGAGAGGAATCGTCGAGGCCTTTTCGATGTCCCCAATCGATGGCGAGGTCGAGCGGGGCGGCAACTCTGGTGCTGCGCAGCAGGTAGTGTGCGAGGGCATTGGCTTCACCGTGCTGAAGCCCAAGGGAGGGCATCCGCCCGGAGGGCCTGACCTGATGCGGATCCTTCAGGAATTTTGTCAACTGTGGTTGCGACCAGTGTTCGACCCGGCCGGCGAGCCGATTCGAGTGGAGTGGCTGGATCGCTCCCTCGCGAAGCGGTTCATGACAGCTGACGCAACCGACCTGATGGTAGAGGCGCTCGCCTTCATCGATGGCCACCTGATCCGGTGCTGTCGGTTGCCAGTGCGAATCGGCGGGCGATCGCGAGAGCAGGTACTCGACCAGATCGAAGGCCGCTTGCTGCCGCTCGGGGTGGTCATCCAGCAGCGACGGCATCACGGTGCCCGGATGGGTCGTGGCGGGATCGAGGATCAACTGGTGCAGGTGCTTCGGATCGACCCGCTGGGCGATACGCTCGAGGCGAGGTGCCTGCCTCGGGAGGATCCAGCGAGAAGAACCATCCGTGGTCGAGTGACACGCCGTGCAACCCAGTTCACCCAGCAGCAGCAATCCGCCAGAGATCGATGGAGAGGTTCCATTGCGGTACTCGGTGGAGTAGGCGCCGATGAAGGGCGGCTCTTGATCCGATCCGGTGATCTCCCCGGCGAAGGATGTCAGCAAGAAGATCGCTGCAATCATTGAGCCGTCTTGACCATGTCCGCTGGCTTCAGATCGGGGGTGTGCTTGCCGAATCCGAACTGGGTCGGTTGATAGTCGCCGACCAGATCGACCGTCAAGTTCGGTTTGATCTGCCCCTGCATGCCGAGGCACCAGTAGCAGGCGTTGACCAGCAGCCTTCTCGAGCCTTCCCGGGTAAAGGAACGCGATGCTCCAAAGGTCGAGGAGAAGACCCGCTGCTTCTTGCCGCTTTCAGATCGGCGTACATGGGTCCAGGCGATCGGCATCATCGGATCGTTCTTGTCGAATGTGGTCTGGTCGTCTTTCTTCTCCACCTCACAGGGTCCGTCATCGGGGTCCATCCCCGACAGCACTCGACCGTTCAATAGAGGGGTGCAGCCCTTGGGGAGTGGTAACCGTACCGTGTAGACATCGGAAGGGTCCCAGACATCGCCGTTCTTGATCCCCTGGAGGATCGGATGATCGCTGGCCCCTTCGACGATGATGCCGCTACTACTTTGCCAGCCATGGCCTCCATGATGATCGATCCATGTCTCACCCATCACCTGGCGTCCAAACCCGCCGTCCCACTGGCCATTCCGCCACGACCAGCGGTGATACTCCCGGTCACCCGGGATATCGAAGGCGTGAGTCGATGTTCGTAGTCCGATCACAGGTTTGCCCGAATTGACGAAATTGACGAAGTGTTTCATCTGTTCGTCTGGAAGATTTCGGAAGCGGGTGAAGAGAATCACCAGGTCGGCTCCATCGATGAGCTCCATTCCGGGAATGTTGTCATTGACCTGCGGATCTATACAACCGGTTTCGGGATCGATGGAAAAGAGGACCGTGCAGCGGAAGCCGTGGTGCTTGGCGAGGACCTGAGCCATCTGGGGCATCCCTTGTTCCGATCGGTACTCCTCATCGCCCGTGATCAATACGATGTGCTTTCCCACTCCCGCGCCCTTGGTGCCATTGAAGGTGAGCCATGGAGATGAATCGTCCATTGTCGGGACAGCCGTGGCCATAATTGTGATCAATACGATCAGGGTATTCATCAGTGCTCCTTCATCGAGATGTTGGGTTGTTTCCAAAGAGTCCTACAGAATTCACTGTGGCAGGATAGCCCATCCTCGAGGAGGAAGGCACATGGTTGATGTGGTCGATTCTCTCGATCAAACTGCTCGTTCCTCGCTCCCGCCTGCGAGATTGGGTTCTTTTGATTTGCCCCGTCATGTCATGACTCGGGACTCCCGAGTTGGTTTTCGGCATCGCCGAATGCAGGAGGAACTTATGCTTCGAATTTTCCCGGCACTGCTCTTTGTGCTGTTTTCCCCCCTTCTTTCCAGCGCTCAGGAGACAGGGCAGAAGTGGTCCTATCCCTACGGAGAAGGACGAGCATCCCTGGTTCAGGTGGATGGGATCGTTGCGGTCAAGATGATCGACGGACTGGAAGATGAGTTGGGTTCCCTGCGGGCCGAACTGCGATCGATCCGAGGAGTCGGCAAGGTCAGTGAAAAGGACCTGCAGGAGTACCCTGGACTGTGGTACGTCCCTCTCGAGAAGCGAGTCGATGCAAGGATGCAGCAAGAGATCCTCGCACAACTATCGAGTGCGGCCGTCGTCGAGTTTGCCGGCCCGGTCCTCGGGTACCAAGAAGCGGTCATGATTCCACGGCCGGAAGTCATCGTGACTTTCGATGGTTCGGTCGACGCTGATGAGATCCGAAGCGTGATTCGACAGTCAGGACTGCGCTTTCTCAGGGAGTTTCCGGCCATCGATCCGACCTACATGCTGGGTTTCGATGGACCCACATCGCTCGGTTTCGAAATCTCTGACGCCCTGACGCAACTGGAGGAAGTCTGGGTTGCGGAGCCCAATTTTATCCACGATTTGCCAGAAATGGCGACTCCTAACGATCCGCTCTTCCCAGATCAGTGGGACATGCAGAATACCGGACAAACCGGCGGCACCATCGGTGCGGACATGAAAGCCGCCGCCGCCTGGGACATCTCGACCGGTTCTTCGAGCATCGTGGTGGCGGTCATCGACGAAGGTGTCGATGTGAATCATGCGGACCTGCAAGCCAACATGGTGGCGGGCTACGATGCCGTCACTGCTGACCCCACACCGGGAGGGATCCCCGGAAATGCCAACTCCACAGACGGCCATGGAACCTGCTGTGCAGGCATCATCGCAGCGGTGGGAAACAACGGAATCGGTGTCACGGGTGTCACGTGGAACAGCAAGATCATGCCGGTGCGCATCGGATTCGGAAGTTTCTGGACTCAGACCGATTGGCTCGTCGATGGACTGACCTGGCCGGTCGACCATGGTGCGGATGTTCTCTCCAATAGCTGGGGGGGAGGATCGGCCAGTAGCGCCATCCAGAATGCGGTCGCTTACGGCAACACCAACGGAAGAGGGGGACTGGGTTGCCCGGTTTTCTTCGCTTCAGGGAATGACAACTCTGCGGTCTCTTATCCGGCACTCTATCCAGAAGCGATCGCCGTGGGTGCTTCCAGCCCCTGTGATGAACGCAAGAGTCCATCGTCTTGCGATGGAGAAACCTGGTGGGGCAGTAACTACGGATCTGCTCTCGACTTTGTCGCACCGGGTCCGTTGACGACCACCGTCGATATCTCCGGCAGCGGTGGCTACTCTTCAACCGACTACACTTCCAGTTTCAACGGTACATCTTCGGCCACCCCTCACGCTGCGGGTGCTGGAGCACTGTTGCTGGCGGTGGCGCCGGGCTTGACCCACGATCAAGTTCGAACTTACATGCGACAGACCGCTGATGACCAAGTTGGGCCGCCCTCGGAAGATACGGCCGGTTTTGATCAATACATGGGCTACGGACGGATCAACTGCGAGGCGTTGCTGCTGACGGTGGCGAGTTCCGTGAGCGCGCCGACCAATCTCAGCTGTAGCAGCTCCGGTGCCGATGCGCTCCTCTCTTGGACCAATGGCGAGAGTTATTCACAGGTACAGGTGAGCCGCGGCGGTAGCGTCATCGCCACTCTTTCCGGATCTGCCACCTCGTACACCGATTCCGCCGCAGGAGTGGGAAACATCTCCTACGGAGTTCGAGGCTTCGTCGGCTCGGACCAAAGTCCTCAGGTCAGTTGCTCCATTTTCCTCACCGGAGGAGCGACCGATCTGGTCTGGGCTCCATCGGCAGCGGGCGGTGCCGTGGCGGGGGGAAGTGCCATCTCTGCGGCACTCACCGCCAATGGTCGTTCGCCACTGGTGGTCACCACCCTCGATGCCGTCGCGAGTCTCGACGCCTTCGAGACGGTCTGGGTCAATCTGGGCATTTACCCATCGGGCCATGTACTGTCGGCCGCAGAGGGCACCACTCTCGAGACCTACCTGACCAATGGTGTCGGTGGATCCTTCCTCTACATGGAGGGAGGCGATACCTGGGCCTACGACAGTGCGACCGCGGTTCATTCGCACTTTGGGATCAGCGGACTGTCCGATGGAACCAGTGACCTTTCGACCGTTAACGGAGCCGCCGGAGCCGGCTGCAGCCTTGTGGGCAGTAGTTGGAGCTATAGCGGTGAGAACAGTTGGATCGATCGTCTCGGAACGACGGGCAGTGCAGTGGTCACCCTGACCAATCCGACTGCAGCCTACGATGTCGGGGTGTTCAATGATGCCGGCACCTATCGTACCTTCGGAACTTCATTCGAGATCGGTGGGCTCGTCGATGGCGCATCGACCCGGGCAGGTCTGGTCGGTGCGATCCTCAATTGCTTCATCGGATCACCCCCGCCCCCTCCTCCCGCACCGGTAGCCGGCTTCGTGCCATCGCCGACCAGTGGTGAAGCGCCGGTGACTGTTTCCTTCAGTAATTCGTCGACCGGAGACATCACCGGCTATTTGTGGAACTTCGGCGACGGGGGTGGATCGACGGCACTGAACCCGTCCCACAGTTACACCAGTGCGGGCACCTACACGGTGACCTTGACCGCAACTGGACCGGGGGGCTCCAACACCGCAACCTGTAACTCGTGCATCGTGGTGACCGATCCGCCGCCGCCACCACCGGTGGCGGGCTTCACGCCCAGTTCATCCGGCGGAGAAGCGCCGGTGAGCGTCTCCTTCAGCAATTCGTCGACCGGAGACATCAGTGGATTCTCGTGGACCTTTGGCGATGGTGGCGCATCGACGGCGCAGAATCCGTCGCACACCTATAGCAGTGCTGGCACCTACACCGTGATCTTGACGGTGACCGGTCCGGGGGGTTCGGACACGGCAACTTGTGGCTCGTGCATCGTGGTGACCGATCCGCCACCGCCACCACCGGCGGCGGGCTTCACGCCCAGTTCATCCGGTGGTGAAGCACCGGTGACCGTCTCCTTCAATAATTCGTCGACCGGAGACATCAGCGGATACTCGTGGGACTTTGGCGATGGAGGGGGCTCGACGGCACTGAACCCGTCGCACACCTACACCAGTGCTGGCACCTACACCGTGACCTTGACCGCCACCGGCGCGGGGGGCTCCGACACGGCAACTTGTGGCTCGTGCATCGTGGTGACCGATCCGCCGCCACCCCCGCCGACCGCTCCGGTGGCCGGTTTCTCGGCCGATTCCTCCGGTGGTGAAGCACCGGTGACCGTCTCCTTCAGCAATTCGTCGACGGGAGATATCAGTGGATACTCGTGGACCTTTGGCGATGGCGGCGCCTCGACCGCGCAGAACCCATCGCACACCTATACCAGTGCAGGCACCTACACCGTGACCCTGACGGCGACTGGACCGGGGGGCTCGGACACCGCGACCTGTAACTCGTGCATCGTGGTGACCGATCCGCCGCCGCCGCCACCCGCTCCGGTGGCTGGCTTCATCCACGATTCATCGGGGGGCGAAGCGCCGGTGACCGTCTCCTTCAGTAATTCGTCGATCGGAGACATCACCGGTTACTCGTGGGACTTTGGTGATGGAAATGGATCGTCGGCACTGAACCCGTCGCACACCTATACCAGTGCCGGGACCTACACCGTGAGTTTGACGGTGACCGGACCGGGGGGCTCTGACACCGTCACTTGCAACTCTTGCATCGTTGTGACCGATCCTCCTCCGCCGCCCCCACCGCCTCCTTCGTCAACGCTGTACTACATCTCATTCCTGTCGACCACCACGGTACCTGGACTGGGAACGGTTCGGGATGAAGACATCGTGACCTACGATCCAGCGACCGATTCCTGGGACTGGTATTTGGACGGTAGCGATGTCGGTATCGGTAGTACCGACATCAATGCTCTCAGCGTCCTTGCGGATGGTAGCGTGCTGGTTTCCTTTAACTCCGGCTCGTTCTCATTGTCGGGACTCATAGGTGGGCCCTCCGGAAACACGGTGGAAGATAGTGACCTGGTTCTGTTCACGCCCACCATGACCGGCTCCAGCAGCGCGGGCTCATGGTCCTTCTACCTCGATGGTTCGGACTGTGCACTCACGACCAACGGTGAGGATATCGATGGGGTTTGTTATCTAGATGATGGCACCTTGTTGATGTCGACGCTGGGCACGGCTCGTGGCGGTGGGCCGACCAACCGCGATGAAGATGTGATGCTCTTCACCCCCACATCCGTAGGCTCTGCCAGCGGTGGTTCCTGGACCACTTTCTTCGATGGGAGTGATGTTGGTTTTTCCAACAGCGGTGGTGAAGATCTCAATGCCATCAGTCTCGATTTTGATGGATCCTTGCTCTTCTCGACCCAGGGATCTTACTCCGCCTCGGGATCGGCCGGTGCGGACGAGGATGTCTCGCGATTCACCGGTAGTTTTGGAAGCGCGACATCGGGGCTTGCAGAGTTGATTCTCGATATGAGTGCACTCGGGATCAACGCCAGTGAGGATATCGACGGACTCTCGATTCGCTGACATCGACTCGATCGTTTCGTTGGATTGCGGCCCCGCTGTACACGCAGCGGGGCCGCTTTTTTAGTCGTACGGATGCCTTCTTTTCTATGGAGGGGGGTAATCTGAAGAACCCTCGCCTTGTTGAAGTTGTCGGTTCCAGATACCTTGGTGATGGTCGCGGCTCCTGGTTCGGAGTCACCATGAGCCACTATCCTGGAAGAGGAGCCTGATGAAGACGGGAATCGAGGTCAAGGATCCGGTCACCGATGGGATTCTCGATCGCCTGATGGAGCAGCCGGCTCCGTTCCTGGAGGTGCTTCATGCGATCCAGGATCATCATGGTTATCTGCCAGAACCTGCTCTCCGACAGGTGGCTGAGCGATTCAAGATCCCCATCAGCGACCTCTATGGCACCGTCACCTTCTACCACTACTTCCAGCTGGAGCCGAAACCGATCCCCGATATTCGTATCTGTGAGAACTCGGCTTGCTGCCTTCATGATCTGGATGCCATTTCCAGGGAGGTGGTCGATGTGGATCTGGGAGTCGCACATTCGGGCCAGGTCGAGAAGATCTCCTGCCCGGGGCGATGTGATATGCCGGTTCCGATTCTGATCGGCGAGAAGTTTTTCCACGGTGCCCGGGCCGGTGCCGTCGAAAATATGACTGCTGCGACGATGCCGCTTCCCCCCGAAACAGGTCTGGAAGAGTGTCTCTTCCGAGACATTCGAGATGGAATCGACACCCTCGCTGGAGCGCTTTCCCACGGAGCCTGGGAGAGCCCCAAACTGGCCGCCTCCGATCCTCAGGAAGTGCTCGCCCAGATGAATGAAAGCGGCCTCACTGGCAGGGGGGGGGCAGGATTTCCCACCGGCGTGAAGTGGGAAGCGGTTCGTAGCGAGACCCGCGGGCCGAAGTACATCATTTGCAACGCGGACGAGAGTGAGGTCGGTTGTTTCAAGGATCGACTTCTGATGGCTCATAGTCCCCATGCAATGCTCGAGGGAATGGCCTGTGCAGGCCTGGTGACCGGTGCCAAGATTGGCATCGTATATCTTCGGTGGGAATACCCTGAAATCCTTGAATCACTGCAGGTCGCCATCGACGAAGCCACTCAGGCGGGTCTGCTGGGAGATGATGTCTGTGGAACGGGTCGGCCATTTCGGATTGTCATCCGTCGGGGAGCCGGAGCCTACATCTGTGGTGAAGAGACCTCACTGTTGAACTCTCTGGAGGGCAAGCACCCATTCCCGAGGGAGAAGCCTCCTTTCCCCACCACTCATGGACTGTTCGATCTGCCGACAGTGGTCAACAATGTCGAGACCTTCTGTGCAGTCCCTGCCATCCTTGAAAAAGGGGGAGCCTGGTTCCAGGCACTCGGGTTGGGAGAAAATGCCGGAACCCGAGTCTTCAGCGTTTCGGGAGATATCTCCCACCCCGGAAATTACGAGGTCCCGGTGGGGACTTCGCTGCGAGAACTCCTGCAAACTTACGCCGGTGGAACACCCGATGGAAAAGCGATCCAGGGTGTGACGATGGCGGGAATCAGCGGCGGGTTCGTCGGAGCCGCGGATCTCGACGTGGCGCTCGATCCAGGTTCCTTGACGGAACTCGGCGCAATGCTCGGAGCCGGAGGGATCATCGTGCACGATGAAACTCGGTGCATGATCCAAGCGGCGCGCGAGAGTATGCACTTCCTTGCGCAGGAATCGTGCGGGAAGTGTTTTCCCTGCCGAATCGGTACTGTCAGGGTTACCGAGTTGCTCGATGAATTGATCGAGCATTCCGCTGGGAACCCGGTGATTCGCGACAATCCACTGGAGGAACTGGCAGACTTGGAAGAGGTGCTGGGAGAAACCAGCGCCTGTGGACTTGGATTGGCTGCACCCTTCATCACCAGGACGATGAAGAAGTACTGGCCGGATGTCGTGCAAGACTACATCGACGGGCAGAGTGCGAAGAACCCAGGAAAAGGAGATTCAGTTGAGTGAGTCGAAGATGAATCTCGATGGTCAAGATGTGACCTTCCAGGAGGGCGAGACGGTGCTCGAAGTGGCACGGCGTCTGGGGACCTTTGTTCCGACCCTTTGTTGGGATGAACGGCTCGAGCCCTTTGGCTCCTGTCGATTGTGCGTGGTGGAAGTGGAAGGCCATCGGATGCCCGCTTCTTCCTGCACTCTGGGGGCCGCAGAAGGCATGGTGGTGCGCACTGGCAGTGACAAACTGCGGAAGATGCAGAGTACCTTGGTCGAGATGGTGCTTTCGGAAAACCCGGGTGATGAGTGTCCGAGGTGCAGGGATCTCGGAAGTTGTGAAGTTCACGACCTGGCTACAGAATTCAAGGTTGGACGCAATCGCTTCCTGGGAGCGACCAGCAACGCCTCGATGGATGATTCCAATCCCTTCCTGCTGCGAGACTACGACCGATGCATCTCCTGCTATCGATGTGTCCGAATCTGCGATGAAGTGGAAGCGGATC
This sequence comes from Planctomycetota bacterium, assembly GCA_028825265.1. GTDB lineage: Bacteria > Planctomycetota > UBA8108 > UBA1146 > UBA1146 > QNYK01. Next base: position 54,046 of record JAPKAM010000001.1, on the reverse strand, counting down.
ATGCCATCACCATGACTGGCCGTGGTTGGAACAAGGGCATCGCCACCGCGTTTGATGGTCTCTTGATGGGTAGCGACTGTACGCTCTGCGGGCAATGCATCTACACCTGTCCCACCGGAGCTCTTGCTGACAAGAAGATGGTCAATCAGGGATCTGTTCCTGGTGAGATCGAAGTCACTCGAAGTGTGTGTCCCTATTGTGGTACCGGTTGTTCCATCAATCTCCATTCAAGGGATGGAAAGATGATCGGAGTCACGCCGGTTCTCGGCGGCCCGGTCAATGCCGGAGCGTTGTGCGTGAAGGGACAGTTTGGGTTTGATTTCGTCAACTCGGATGACCGACTGACCAGGCCACTGATTCGCAAGCAGGGGAAGTTGACTCCAGTCTCCTGGAACGAGGCGCTCGACTATACTGCTTCACGCCTTAAGAGCATCAAGGCGGACCATGGCCCCAAGGCCTTTTACGCCATCGCCAGTGGTAGAGCTCCTGGCGAAAGTGCCTACATGTTACAGAAGTTCACTCGAGCAGTGATGAACTCGAATCAAATCGACAACTGTTCGCGTGGCTGACACAGTCCAACGGTCGCCGGTCTGGCGGCCTCGATTGGACGCGGAGCGATGTCGAACTCGATCCCCGAGATCGAGGATTGCCCGATGATGCTGTGTGTCGGTACCAACATGACCGAATGCCATCCGATCATCGCGGTGCGTGTGAAGAAGGCGGTTCGAAAGGGTGCCAAGCTTTACGTGGTCGATCCACGAAAGATACCGCTGACACAATACGCCACCGGGCACTTGCCATTGAAACTGGGTTCCGATGTCGCGCTCTTCAATGCGATGGCCAATGTGATCATCCAGGAAGGGCTCGCAGATCTGGATTACATCGAGAATCGTACCGAAGGATTCGAGCAATTGAAGGATCACTTGGTGCCCTTCACGCCCGAATATGCCGAGGGAGTCACCGGGGTTCCTGCAGATTTGATTCGTGAATGTGCCATCGCGTATGGTTCAGCAGAGCGAGCTGGAATTTATTACACCCTTGGAATCACGGAGCACATCTGCGGAGTCTCAAATGTACAGAGCCTCTGTAATCTAGCACTGATCACAGGAAACCTGGGGAAGAGCAGTGCTGGAGTCAATCCCTTGCGTGGCCAGAACAACATCCAGGGAGCCGGTGATTGCGGCGCATTGCCCAACAACTACCCCGGATTCCAGGCGGTCGATGATCCTGCGAGCCAGCTGAAATTCGAGAAGGCCTATGGTGTTCCGATGGACCCAAAAAATGGAATCACAAAAATCGCAGCCCTCGATCATGCAGTCGATGGTCGAGTCAAATCGATGTGGATTGTCGGCGAAAACACACTGGTCACCGATCCTGATGTCAAGCACACAACCAAGGCTCTCGAAGCTCTGGATTTCCTCGTTGTTCAGGACATGTTTCTCACTGACACGGCGGAAAAAGCAGATGTGATCTTTCCTGCGGCAGCGTTCACTGAGGTCGATGGCTTCTTCACCAATTCGGATCGTCGTGTGCAACGCCTGAGGCAGGCGGCTGTACCGCCGGGAGAAGCAAAGGCGGACTGGTGGATCATTGCGGAAGTCGCCAAGCGGATGGAAAGCGGAGTTCATTTCGACTATTCCAGTAGCGAAGAGGTCTTCGATGAACTGGCATCCTTGTCTCCCATCTATGCGGGGCTCAATTACGATCGGATCGAATCGGGAGATCTGGCATGGCCAGTTCCTCACCTCGACCACCCTGGAACTCCCGTGTTGCACGAGGATGAGTTCGTCAATGGTAAGGGCAAGTTGCAGTTACTGGAGTATGTCCCTCCTTCGGAGAATCCAGACGATGAGTATCCCTACTACCTGACCACAGGACGTCGTTTGCCGACCTATCACACCAACACCATGACTGGGCGGTCGAGCGGATTTCGGATCCTGGTTCCCAATGAATGGCTCGAAGTTCATCCAGCGGATGCCGAGAAGTTGAAACTCGAAGATGGCGACTGGGCAAAAATCCGCTCCCGTCGTGGCGAGGTGATGACTCGGGTGACCGTCACAAAGACATCCCCTCGCGGGACCATGTTCATGAGTTTCGCCTTTCCTGAGGAAACGATGACCAACGACATCACCAATCCAGATGTGGATCCCATCACGGAAACCCCCGAGTTCAAAGTGGCTGCGGTGGAAGTGACTCGTATCGAATCGCCGACTGGATTCGCGGCAGAGCCAGCATTGAGAGCCAGCCCCGGACGGGATCACTAGGCGATGGACGACGCCTCCGCCGGGCTTTCAGTCACCGCACATGGGGGTGAGTTCGGTGTCAGTGGCTCTGCAGATCTCCAGATCAAGGAGGGTCGGGCGCTCTTGAACGGGCCCGATGGCCAGCGAGCGACCATCGATCTGAATTCTGCTCGCGCTGAGATTCTTGGCAGTTGTATTAGCGTTCGTGCATCGCAGGGAGATCTCGCCTTTTCGATGAGGGACTCCGCTGTGTTCGCGGAGGTGAGATCCTGCGCGCCGCTGGAACTCTCCGATCAACTGGATGAAATGGCCACGAATCTGCGCAAGCGAAGCTGGGGAGCCGGCAAGATCTTGTGGGTCTCTCTGCTGGTCCTCTCCAGCGTGGCAGCCCTGCTCTATTTTGGCGTCGTTCTAGCGGTCGGAATGCTGATCCATCTGGTTCCCATTTCCCTCGACCAGAGTCTCGGGAAAGCAACCCACCAAACGATGCTTGCCGATCAAACCATCTGTACCGACGAAGTGGTCAATTCAGCGATGACTCGAATTCTCGATTCCCTCCGGCCCCATCTCGGTGTCGAAGGGATCGAGCCTGAACTGGTGGTGGTGGAGAGCGAACTGGTCAATGCCTACTGCCTTCCGGGTGGTTATGTCACCGTCTTCACCGGCCTACTGCTGGCCGCTGACAACGCCGATGAGGTGGCAGGAGTGATCGCACATGAACTGGCTCATGCCACTGGGCGCCATGGAGTACGCCAGTTGATCCAGACGGTTTCGTTGGCGGCGCTGGTCCAGGCGGGCCTGGGGGATGTATCCGGGACGGCGGCTCTGGGGGGTGGGTTGGAGTACCTGATTCAGCAGGGATACAGCAGGGATCACGAAACCGAGGCGGATCAAGTCGGGCTCAGGATGGTTCAATCGGCGGGTTGGGATGGCTCATCGATGGCGACCTTCTTCGAGAAACTGGCAGCGGAAGATCTGCAATCTTCGGTGCCGGCGTGGCTTTCTTCCCATCCGGATCCGGGCAGCAGGGCAGACTCGATTCGGGAGCAACTTCAGCGGGCCCCATCCAGTTCCAGACAGGTCCCTCAGATCGACTGGGATCAGCTAAAAGCAGCTCTTCAGCCATGATGCTCTCGGATGGAGTCAACCGCAGATGAAGTCGCAGGGCTTCCGCTTGTCTCTGTTATTGATCGTGTTGTGTGGCAGCGGCATCCAACTGGCGTCATCGACCCAGTTGTTCGATCGAGACGAGCCTCGTTTTGCTCGGGCGGCGGTGGAGATGGTCAGGACCGGAGATTTTCTGGTCCCTCGATTCGATGGCCAACTTCGCCCCGACAAGCCTCCACTGGTCTATTGGCTGATGATGCCCTGGATCGGCTGGCTGGGAGCGACCGATCTGGCGGTTCGAATCCCATCGATCCTGGCCACTCTCATCACTGCACTGGCGACCTTCCACATCGGAAGGAATTTCGCTGGCAGTGATGTTGGATGGAAGGCGGCGCTGGTGGGGGCGTGGATGCCGCTGCCGTTGCTGCTGGGAAGCGCGGCCACGGCGGATGCCACGATGATGGCAGGGCTCACCGTCTCGCTGGCCATTCTGGTCGATCGTGCGATCGGTGGCGGGCGTCCGGCTCACCTCCCCATCTTGACCCTGGCTCTCGCCTGGGCGTGGCTGGCCAAGGGGCCGGTGGCGCCTCTCATCTTTTTGCTGGCATCGACTTGGGCATCGATCGGCGGCAACAACCACCTCGATCTGGGTCGGAAGTGGTGGCGGACGGTGGCCATCGCTTCTTTGCTCGCGCTGGTGATTTTTCTCGGCTGGGGGATCCCGGCCAATGATGCGACCGATGGACAACTGGCAAAGATCGGCATCGAACGCCACCTGATCGAAAGAACCACCTCGGCACTCGAGAGCCATGGTGCCAGCGGTTGGCTCGGCTGGATCCTGGGACTGCCTTTCTACTTGCCGGTGATCTTGTTGGGGGCGGCGCCGCTCTCTGCACTGCTATTTCCGATCGTGGTCCATCGGCGTCAACTATTTGGCGGTGAAGGAAAGGGAGTCCTGCTGGCGGCATTGATCCTTCCGGTACTACTGTTGATGACCGTGGTGGCCACCAAGTTGCCCCATTACATCCTTGGGGCCTTTCCCGGCATTGCCGTAATGGTGGTCGTGGTTTGCACTCGAGTCGAGAAAGGCGAGGTGGAATCGAGGCTACTCGGCGGCATCGCCGGAACCGTCGGTCGTTGCTTTTCTATGCTGATACTGTTGCTGCTGGCGATCGGCTTGGTCGTATCGATGAATCATCAGGGTGGCAGTGTTTGGGTGATGTGGATGGCCACGGCAGCACTTCTCGCGACTTCGATCCTGGTGTTGAAGATGAGGCCTGGGTCTTATTTTTGGGGCTGGCAAGGTCCAGGATTTGTGATGGTCACGACCTGGATCAGCCTGCTACTGATCTTCGTCGGCCTTGGGGAAGTTCAGAGACGCTTGCAACTGGCTCCACAGATCGTCAAAGCCATCGCAGAGAGTGACGCGCCGGATGCGCCATTGGTGGTTCATGGATACAACGAGCCTTCCCTGGTGTTCGCCCTCGATCGAGATCCTGTTGCGGGGCAAAAAACACTCCCGTCACTCCACGATCAATACCCACAGGGATTCTCGCAGTGGCTTCAGACTGGCGGACCCGCATGGCTGCTCCTTTCACGCCGGGCGCGAGAGCGAGACGGATTGGATCCCCACAACTCTGGTTGCATGAAGGTGTGGACCAACGGCTCTGCGGGAACTCTCAACTATTCAACAGGCGAGATGATTTCCCTCGAACTCTGGTATCACGCCGGCTCTTGAACCCGAGCCTTCATCCTCGACCTGGTGACCGAACTGAGCCACGCAACGCTGAAGGCTCCGACCAGTAGCCCGGCCAAAGTATCGGTGGGCCAATGGTTGGCGGTCAGCACGCGAGTGGCGCAGATCCACAGCGCTGCTCCGAACCACAGAAACCGGAATCGAGGGAAATGGAAGATGAGAAGCATCATCATTGCACCCGCTGCAGTGGAGTGGCCCGATGGAAAACTGTGATGTAAGTTTTCCAGCGAGACGGGACTCCAGTCCATATCTCCTTGATAGAACAGTCCGTTGGGCCTGGCACGACCGACCCCAATCTTGATCACCCAGGTCAAGATGGCGCCCACCACCATCCCTGCAAATCCGCTGTTGATCTTCATCTGGACCTCGTCTGAAAATCGCTTCAGTTTTGCCCAGAGTGCCGCCAGCAGCATCAGTGCCAGTACCACCTCGCCCTTGGCGAGATCGGTCGTGTACTTCGAGATCAGCATCAGAGTCCTGACCCACTCTTGTGGCGAGAGATTGTGGGTCGAGATGGCGCGGGTTCCTCGAATCTGGTGGACGTATAGCAACGCCTGGATATCGAAGGGGAGCCGCTGGTTTTGGTCAGTGGGTCGAAGCCACGGCAACTGGCGCGTGGAGTCGAGGGAGTCCTCTGACTGGAGAAGTGATTCCAGAGCGGGATTGTCAGCGGCGGGATAGATGGGCCAGAGAGTTCCGACGCAGACCAGCAGTAGTGTCAGGAGCGCCAGTGATGCCCAGGTGACTTGACCCTTGGAGTCGAGCAGATCGAAACTCTGGGGGATGCTTGTGGGGGAGTTCACTGGACGAACCTGGCCGCCAGTGTCTGGAGTTCGGCGGTTTCATGAATTCGCATTCCTTCAGGACCCGGGCCATCGAGGCTTCCGGGGGCGACACAGGCCGAGTGAAAGCCGAGGCGACTGGCTTCTTCCAGTCGTTGCCGGGTTCCAGGAACCTGTCGCACTTCACCGAGCAGTCCCACTTCGCCGGTAAAGATCACATCCTTGGGCAATGCTCGGTCATGGAAGGAGGACAGGATGGCGGCGGCGAGCGCCAGATCTGCGGCGGTCCCCTTCAGTTTCACTCCGCCGACGACATTGGCGTGAATGTCGCAACCTCCGAGAGGAATCCCGAGACGTTTTTCGAGGACCGCGGCGAGCATCGACAACCGACCGGAATCGATGCCTGATGGCTTACGAGCGGGAGCTCCGTGAGCGGCAGGGGTGACCAGCGCCTGGATTTCTACCAGCAACGGTCGGGTTCCCTCGAGAATCGCAGCGGTGGCTGAACCGGGAGATGCGCCGTGACGGTTGGAGAGAAGTAGTCCGGATGGGTTGTCCACTTCTTTCAGACCATCGGATGTCATCTCGAAGATTCCCACCTCCTCGGTCGAACCGAAGCGGTTCTTCAGCCCGCGCAGGATTCTGAGGCTGTGACCACGTTCCCCTTCAAATTGGAGCACCGCATCGACCATGTGTTCGAGGGTTCGAGGCCCGGCGACGGTTCCGTCCTTGGTGACATGCCCCACCAGCAAGAGGGGGAATCCTACACTGCGGGCCAGTGCCAGCAGGCGGGAAGCCACTTCCCGGACTTGGGTCACCCCTCCTGCACCGGCTGGGATCTCGTCCCAGCAGATGGTCTGGATGCTGTCGATTCCCACCACTACCGGTTCATGCTGCCCGATCAGATCCTCGATGGATGCGAGATCACAACCAGAGTGCAGCCATAGTTCTGAACCTGCCGTACCGATTCGATCGGAGCGAAGCCGAACCTGTGCTGCGGATTCCTCTCCGGTGACGTAGAGAAATCTCTTCCCCTGGCGAGAGATGGCCTGGGCGATCTGGAGCAGCAAGGTCGACTTGCCGATCCCCGGCTCACCGGAGAGCAACATTCCACAGCCGGGAACCAATCCTCCCCCGAGCACTCGATCGACTTCGGAGAGGCCGGTGGAGATTCGATCCCCTTCGTTCGCCTCGACCTGATCGATGGGTACCGCCACGGCTGGGGAGTTCTGTTGCCGAGTTCGTGGTTGGCGCGGCTCTGGGGCGAGTCGGTGTTCTTTCAGCGAGTTATAGGTGCCGCAATCGGGGCAGCGACCCATGTGGCGTTCGTGAGAGGTACCACATTCGAGACACATGAATTGAGTTCTAGTTTTCGCCAAGAATCCTCCGGTATGGGTGGGCATTGCCGCAGTGACCTGGTTCATCGTGACATCGCAGGTACCGGGATCCAGAGATTTCAGAAAAATTAGACCGGACCGAGACGGCCAACAGTCTCACCCTGCTGTGTAAGTCACTTCAACTGCTGAATCAACCGCTGGAAATGTTCTCCTCGCTCTTCTGCCGACTGAAAGTGATCAAGGGAAGTGCCGCCAGGGCTCAGAAGAACAGTTTCTCCAGGCCTGGCATGGTCTACAGCACTGGCAAAGGCATCGTCCAACTTCTCGTGACACTCGATGGGTGCAGTCCCCAACGAGGAGAGGGCCTGTTGCCACCGTGAAGCCGCTTCACCGAAGCAATAGATCTGGCACTGCCGATCTTGCAGCGGTTGCAACAGCATGTCGACCTGCAGGGAATTGCACTTCGGATCGCTCTTCGGCCTTCCACCACAGAGCCAGTGGACGGCGACGTCGCTGCGTTCAAGTGCCGATGCCACGGCATCGAGAGTGGTCGCCTTGGAATCGTCGATGAATTGAACTCGGTCGTGTTCACCGACAGGCTGATAGCGGTGGGGAAGGCCTGCGTAGAGACCGATCGCCTTTGCGATGCCCTCCTCTGTGGCCCCCAGTGCCGCCGCAACGGTGGCGGAATGAAGAGCGTTGTCGAGCCCGGTCGGACCCTCCAGCGCAACAGTCGGTGCATAACGGACCGTCAGCGTCGCGCCATCTCGAGTACGGATCTCGAGTTGATCTCCGACTCTGCGAGAATGCGGCTCGGTTCCATCGCTGCGACAGCGAATCACCTGCCGCTCGGTGCCAGTTTCTGCTTGTGCGAGGGGGCCGCAGTCGGGAAGAATCGCCACGGAGTCACGCCCTCCAGAGGTTCGGAGCAGACTCAATTTGGCCTCGTGGTACGCCTCGCGGCTGCCATGCCAATCGAGGTGATCATCATTCAGATTGGTGATGGCCACCACCGCCGCTCCGGCTCCGCAGTTGGCTAGTCTTTGCGCCTGAAAGGAAGAAATCTCGACCACCAGGCGTAACTGTCCCAGGTCTTCATCGTCTAGTTTTGAGAGCAAACTGCCGCCCAGATTGCCGCCAGCCACCGCTTTTATGCCCGATGCCGTCAACATCTGGCTGGCGAGTTGGCAGGTGGTGCTCTTGCCGTGAGTTCCGCTCACCAGAGCCATCTGGCTGCTGGGTAACCAGGAGAGAGCCAAACCCAGTTCGGTGACCGGCAAGATGTTTCTTGCGGCGATCTCATCAAGGATCGGGGATCCCGGTCGGATGGCAGGATTCACCACCACCCAGTCGCACTCATCGAGATCGCCCGGATGATGGGGTTCTCCGATCCGAGACGGACCTGAAACCATCCCCTTGATCGAATCGAGCGATGGACCCAGTTCATCTGGGGAAGCCGGATCCGAGATGGAAACCTGGGCTCCTCGGTTGTGGAGGAAATGAACCAGATCGGTGCCGCCTCGATGCCTTCCGAGGCCCAGTACCAGTACCCGCAACCCTTCGAGTTGATGGGGTTCCCGGTCTGGCGGCTGAAATTGAAGGTCAGTCACCAATTCCGTGCTCACAGTAGGCTCATCTCTGATCATGATCCGAATCGTCGAGGGGACCGATGACACCGTGTTCGCGGGCAGTGGCCCGGAATCTCTCTGACAATGCGTCGAGGTCCTGCGGCTCCAGCACGAACAACTCATCGTAGGCAATCTGAATGGTTCCTGGCCACAGCACTTCGGAGACGATGTCGATGGGAAATCTTTGATACCAGGGAGGTGAGAGGTGGACCCGGCGCTGTTGGGGTGCGAGTGATCGGACTCCTCGCTGGTCATCCTCTTCCATCCGGACCAGGACATCTCTGGTTCCGTAATGGGAGAAGGGTAGGGAGACTGGCGCTTCGCCGACATCGACTCCATCGACAAACACCCGCGCCCCAGGCGGATCGGTCCGGATCGAAAGGGATCGTTCGACGCAGCCAGGCAAGATGAAGAGAGCCGAGCAGAGCAGCAGGAAAATCGTCGGTCGAAACATCGGAAGCGCAGATTTTAGGGGCATCGTTTTCCTCCGAACGGATCGTAACCAGCCTGCGTCAGCACCGCCACGGGCACTGACAGGAAGCGTCGCCATTCCCTCCTGCCGCCTTCCGGGTTACGGTTTCCAGCAGAAAGGTCGTGTCATGGAACGAAAGTGGTGGGATGAAGGTTTGCCCTTCCAGTGCACTCAGTGTGGCAAATGCTGCAAGATTGAGGGCTATGTCTGGGTACGAAGTGAAGATATCCGCAAGATGGCAGAGTTTCTCGACATCACCCCGGCAGAGTTCGAGAAGAAGTATGTCCGGACCGTGGGTCGCCAGCGCAGCCTGATCGAGAAGCCAAATCTGGAGTGCATCTTTTGGGATAACGGCTGCACCGTCTATCCGGTCCGCCCTCCACAGTGCAAGACGTTTCCTTTCTGGCACCAGAACCTCTCGTCGGTCGACGAGTGGCAGGAGGTGGTCGAGGATTGTCCAGGAACTGGAACCGGAGTGGTCTACTCGAAGGAAGAGATTCAGAAGTTGCTCCTGGGTCACGGCGAGACTAACAAGAAGGAATGATTCAGATGAAGTTCACTTCGATTTTATTCGCTGTCCTGCTGATGTTGCCATGGCTGCTGAGTTCCTGTCAGGGGCCTAGCGATCGAGCGAACAGTTGGTCTGGCGCAGAGCGGGTCAGAGGGGCAGCCGAGACGCTGTCGATCGAGTTGCTCGACAAGGCCGAGGATGAGCGCAGTCTCGAACGGGTGTTCCTGGAACGGATGCTGAGAAAACCATCCCCTGCAGTTCGTCAGAAGGCTGCGGAGGTGGCGGGAAGATCGAGGTTCAAGGAGGGCGCTGCTGCATTGATCGAGGCGGGACGAAGGGAACAAGATCCCCAAGTGATGGCTTCCATCGCATTCTCACTGGGCCAGTTGGGCGACTCTCGGGCGCTCGACTCGCTGGTGCAATGGAGTGCTCCACCGTGGCCGATCGCGGTGCGCAAGGCGGCCATCACGGCGCTGGGGAGGATCGTCTTCAGCGATGATGACCGAGCGAGTAAAGCCCCGGTCGCCGTTTCGAGGTTGATCGAGATCCTTGAAATCGAGACGGAAGAAACCCTCAGCCATGAGGCAGCCCTGGCGTTGTGGCGCTATGGAGCCGATTCAGTGGCGGGGATCTCGGTGCTAGCTCGCCGACTCGAAGAGGAGCACTCCGCCGATCCATGGCCCTACGCCTATGCCCTGATGAAGATTGATCATCTCGAGACCTCGGCACCGCTGCGACGGGCCCTGGCCCATCGCTCGGGACTGGTCCGTACCTATGCGGCGTGGGGCTGTCGACAACCGCTCGACCCGCGGTCTGTGGACGGGCTCGATGCCTTGCTCCTCGATCCGGTCAGCCCCTGGACCGCTCGGGTCGAAGCGTTGCGTACCTTCGGCAAGTTGCGGGAACTGGAGTGGGAGCGAGCCGATCAGGTGAGAGATGTATTGTTGCGTCACCTGATCCAGGAGCAACATCCGCTGGTGGCTCCGGTGGTGGTGGAGAGTCTTGGCATCGGAGCGACCTCAGTCGAGTTACCCTTCATCATCGGATCGCTCGATCGGGAGCGCTCGGAAGCGGTTCGCTCGGCAGCGGTCGGCGCGCTCGCCGCTGCAGCGAAAGCGGGGTTGGTGACTCCGATTCGCTGTGCAGAGATTCTGGCGGAGTTCAGTCGTGAAGATTCACCCTGGATCCGGAGTGCTTCGGCGGTGGCCATCGCGAGCCTGGGAGTGGTGGGCATCCCTTCCCTCGAGGGGTTCCTGATCGATCCCGATCGGCGTGTTCGTGCGGCAGCAGTCTCGGCGCTGCAATCGATCGAGGATCCTGCGGTTGAAGCCTTGATTCTGAGGGCACTGCGTGACGCCGATGTGTCGGTGAAGATGCCCGCGGCCCAACTGGCCGCCAGCCGGAAGATCAAAAACTGGCAGCAGCAACTGAAGAGGTTGTGGGCGAGATCTCTCGATGCCGAGAGCTGGGAGTTGCGAGTGCAACTGCTCGGCCATCTCGGCGAGACCAATGTCGGCGAGTTGCTGGCACGTCAGGCGCTCGATGATCCGTTTCGGACCGTCAGGAGTGCCGCCGCAACGCTGCTGCAGATTCCGACTCCTCCCCTCGCGGGGCGCTGTCCCGCCGAGCGGATCACCCCTCGCCAATTGACCGGAGAAGGACCACCACGAGTGTTTCTCCAACTGGAGTCGGGAACGATGGTGATCGAACTCGATCTGGCAGCGGCACCGCGCCATGTCAGCGCCTTCATCGACGGGGTCAGGCGCAAATTTTATGACGGTCGAATCTTCCACAGGGTGGTCGCGTCCTTTGTCGCCCAGGGCGGTGGACCCCGCGGTGACGGCTGGGGAGATGAGGGCTGGCACCTGATCGACGAGATCCACCCACGAACCTATCGACGCGGCACCATCGGCATGCCGAAGGCCGGGGATGACACCGGTGGTTCTCAGATCTTCATCACTCACCTCCCGACTCCCCATCTCGATGGCCGTTACACGGTGTTTGGTCAGGTGGTGGAAGGGTTGCAGTTCCTCGATCAGATCGAGGTGGGTAGCCGAATCGTGAAGATCACCGTCGATGAAAGTCGCTTCCGCAAGCGTGTCGCTTTCTGACACGGGGGAGTCGCATCCTGACCGTCTTGCAGTAGGCACCTTGCAGTAGGCACGCGGCTTCGCTGGAACCGAGAAGGAGAACCGTTGCCTCGACCAGAATACTCATTGCTGACTCGGACCGACCTCGAGATGGCGGCCGTCGATGGTGTGGTGGAATCACTGGAGTCGTGGATCCAGGTCAGATCTCCACAGAACCCCGGCTATTATTGGGGCAACTACCTACTGTTACCCGCAGTGCCCGAGGCGCAGCAACTGGAATCCTGGATCGATCGGTTTCGCGAGCAGTTCCAGTCGGATTCCGAAGTGGAGCATGTACTCCTGCGCTGGGACGGAGTCGCACTGACGCCGCAGGCACAGGCGCAAGCGAGCGCCCTCGGCATGATCGAGGATTCCGCGCCCGCGATGATCGCAACCCAACTGATCGATCCCGAGAATCTGGATGTAGAGGTCCGGCCCCTGGATTTCGAGGTCGAGTTCGATCGGTTCGAGCAACTTAGCCAGCAGTGTGATCCCAACGAGAGCAGCGGTTCCTCGCAGTACAAACTCTTCAAGGAACGAATCCGTCAATCGTGGCGTCGGCGAGTGCGGGCGGGAATGGCCACCTGGTGGGGGGCATTCCTCGATGAACAATTGGTGGGGCAGTGCGGATGGGTCTCCTGTTGCGACCGACTGGGAAGATACCAGGCGGTCGAGACTCATCCTGATTTTCGGCGGCGCGGGGTTTGCTCGGCCCTAGTGTCGACGGTGGGCCAGGACGCACTGGGCCGAGGAGGATGCCGCGCGCTGCTGCTGATGGCCGATGGGGAGGGACCTGCACTGGGGTTGTATCGGCGACTGGGATTCGAGATGGACACCATCCAGCGGGCGCTGTTGCTGGGAGGGGATTCGATGGTCGTTCGCCAGGAAGTGGCGGCGGATCACGCCGAGGTGCGATCGCTGGTGCAGGCCGCCTTTGAGGGCGTGGAGGAAGCACAACTGATCGATCAGATGCGGGGGCAGCCGGGGGTGCTGTCGCTGGTGGCGGTCAGGGCGGGTTCGATCCTCGGGCATGCCTTGTTCATCCCGGTCACCCGTTCCACTGCTGAATCGAACTGCCCGCCAGCGGTGGCTCTGGGGCCGATCGCAGTGCGTCCATCCCAGCAGCGACAAGGATGCGGTAGTGCCTTGATCCGGGACGGACTCGATCGATGCCGGCAGCAGGGGATCGGTGCGGCTTTTGTCCTGGGAGATGCAGGGTATTACTGCCGTTTTGGTTGGCGGTTGGCGCAGCAGAGGCAACTTCATTGTCAGTGGCCAAATTCGGGGACAAATTTCCAGGTGCTCGAGTTGAGCGCGGGAGGATTGAAGGGGTGGCAGGGAGAGGTCCGTTACCCGGCCCCCTTTGATCGATTCTGATCGGTCGAAACGGCGGGCTCGCGTGATTTCTTCTGGTTCGCTAGAACTCGAGCCGTGGTGGCTCCTGACGAGTGGGCTGGAGGACTCGCCAGGGGGGGCTGGAGAGCAGAGGTTTTTTCCGGAACCGCCCGGAACCGTCGAGGAATGCGATCAAATCGCTAAATTCAGGCAATTTCCTCAAGAGTCACTGCCGAAGATCCGATCAATTCCTCACGGAGAGAGGTCACCCCTGTGGGAGCCGCTTCGTCGAGAGGATTTGAAAACATGAACCATCGTATCTTCGGGGCTATTCTCACATTGCCCATTCTTTTTCTGGTCTCGGGTTGTACCACCCAGACGATTCGCCCCATCTCCCAGCAAGTGATCATCGAGGACGAGGAAAATCGTTCCACCATCATCGATGTGAAACTGGCGAAATACACTGAACTGGCGAAGGACTTTCCCAAGGAAGCGAGATACCAGGAGAAACTGGCTCGCCTGCACTGGGAAAAAAATGACCACAAGATGTCGCTGAAGGCGCTGGCCCGCGCCAAGAAACTGGATCCCGATAATCCACGCTACAACTACCTTGAAGCGCAGGTTTTTGAGGGCATCGGCAGCTACTCTGCTGCTGAAAAGGCCTACCTGGCGGTCATCGAGGCCACTTCAAGCGGAACAGAATACTCTGGACCCTCGATGCAACTGGGTCTGCTTTACATGCAGATGGAGCGCAGTGATAAGGCCTTCACTTGCTTCAAGAACGCCCTCGAAGCGGATCCGACCTTCCCGGAACCTCATTACTGGATTGGTCGGGTGCAAATGATGCACAAGGATCGCAAGGAAGCGATTCTTAGCTTCGAGCGTTACATTCGAATCGGAGGCCAGCAGCGCTACAAGGAAGTGATGAAAACCTTGCAGGCGTTGCAGCCCGATCTGCGGATTCACGACATCCGCTGAGCACTTGCCCTCTCTTCTTCGGCGGAGGTTCGGTTTTTATCACCGTGCCTCCGCCGATTCTAATTCCACATCCGGAAGACCCGCGTCCGCACTTGTGCATCGAGGAGTTGTGCAAGAAAATTGTGCAAGGAAGCGGAGTTGCACAAGGATTCGGTGGTCACCGGTTTTGTCTTGGTTTCCTGGGGAGGGAAGTGCCAGAGTGCGGAGAAGATCGCCTCCACCCACAAAGATTGAACTCGGTGGAATTGAATCTGTTGAAGCGTAAAGAAATATGAAGCGGATAGAAATATGAAGCGGATAGATATACGAGACGCTCTGGAATTGAAATAGAGCCGGAGGGAACGAATTCCCTCCGACCCGTGAGGAGGTGTGTCTGCTGAATTAACGGCCCAGGCACTGGATCTGTTCCCGGTGCACTCAAAAAAAGCCAAAACTGTTGTAACTTCTTTGGTACTGCGATCTTGAGCGGGCAGGTTCAGGGACGAAACCCAGCGCCAGCAGGATCTCGGAGGTGTAAGAGCACCTTCCAGGCGCGTTCCACCTCTGCGGTGGGAAGTATGTAGGGGGGAAACTCGGAGCGCAAGAACTGTAAACGGATCGCTTCCGCATCGTCATCGAAGTAGCGACAGAACAGGGTCCGGGAGGTTTCATGCGGCTCTTGTTCAGTTTTCCACAATGTTCTCACCAACGCATAGGAGCCGCTGGTCACCTCCTCGTCGAGGCCTAGCACGATCACATCGCCTCTTCGAAAGCAGTTCTCTCCAGGACCGGTCATCGCATCCCCGTCGACTCGAACTGCGAAGGTCCGATCCGGATGGATTCCGGGAAGTTGCAGCCACTGCTCGACCACTCCCGCCGGCTTTCCCTCTTCATCCAGTTCTTCCGGGTATGCGCTCATCTCTGCCACCAGCAGTGGGGTCCCGTGGCCTTCGCTGGAGGTGCGATGGGCGACGGGCATCGATTCCGGTTCGGTGACGTCCAATTTCTCTTCAGCAGCGGCCAGCAGATCGATGGCCGTGAAGCCGAGCAGGCGGCAGGCCTTCTTGATGAAGTCGTTCTCGATCCCGCTTCTTCGTCCCTCCTCGACCGATAGGCAAAAGGCCCGGGAGGTGAAGGTCTTTCGTGCCAGGTCCTCGACGGTCCAGTGCTTCTGGCGACGGGCGGAACGGATCACCTTGCCGATCGCCTCTCGCAGGGGGGTCGCCGATGAATTGGAGAGGGGGCGAACGGGAGCGATCGCTCCTTCCTCGAAGAACTCGGAAGGGGTCACCTGTAGCGCCCTGGCGATCCGAGCCAGAACCTCGCTATTGACGCGGCGCTGGCCACTTTCGAGTCGGCTCATCTGGGATGCGGAGAGCCCGATCTGTTCGGCCAGGTCTTTGGCCGCGATCCCCTTCTCCTCGCGAAGGGTGCGGATCAGAGTTCCGATCTTCGCCATCTCAGGCACCCCAGCCCATGTACTCGACCAGGAACAGGAGGCCAATCGTCACCGAATTGAACGTGGCATGAAAGATGATGCTGACCAGTAGATTGCCGCTTCGTTGATAGAGCCAGGCGAGCAGGAAACCAAGTACGACCAGTGGGCCCCAGCTGGCGTCATGCATCAGGCCAAATAACATCGATGAAATCAGCGCCGCAGGAAAGAAGCCATTCTGATCGCGCAGGAATCGAAACAGTAATCCACGAAACAGAACTTCCTCAATGCAGGGAGCGATCACCACCGCCATCAAGGCCATCGAGAGCAGCAGTCCCCAGTTCTGTTGCTGGATCGCGTCACGAATCACGACGACCCCTTGCTGTACATCATTGTCAAAATCGAACACGCGCAAGAGTGAGTCCCAGAACCAGGAGACACCGAGGTGGGCGGGCAAGTAGCAAAGCAGTGCCAACAGTGCGACACCTACCAATTTTCCCGCAGATGTTCCGTCTACGATGAAGAAGTCCGTAGGCCGATTCTGCTCGACACATCGTTTTCGGTGCACAGTGATGGTCATGACCATCATCAGGATGCTGATGATGGCCGAACTGGGGATGGCCAGGAATCGGTCGTCAAACAGAGTCAGGATCAAAGAGACCACCGCTGTGGTGGAGAAGATCCACAGGCCAAAGATGATCAGCAGATCTTCGATCTTGAAGAGGGGTACGTTTGTTTGCGGAGCAGATTTAGCGAAGAAATGAGAGGCCAACTTGCGCAGCGCGACCAGCGAGATGTAGATCATGGCAATGGCTACCATGTAGAGGATCCAGCTGTCGGGTTCGCTGGCCGCTGGCACGGAAGCAGCGGAATCGACCAGATCAGAGTCGATCAGATCGGATCCCATCGGATCGGACCCCAGCGGATCGAACCCCAATGGTCGCTCTTCACTTTCGGTTCCTAACGCAGCCTGAAACATCACTCGCCCAGCACACCCTCGGTGGGACTGGACGCCTGGGCATATCTACGCTTGGGGATCCGCCCGGCTCGGGCAGCGAACCAACCGGCATCGAGCGCGTTTCGCATCGCATGGGCCATCGCCACGGGATCGCGGGCTCCAGCGATGCCGGTGTTGAGTAGCACGCCCTCGGCTCCCAGTTCCATCGCGATGGTGACGTCGCTGGCGGTTCCGACGCCGGCATCGATGATCACAGGAACCTCGAGTTGCTCGAGGATGATGGAGATGTTGTTTGGATTGAGGATTCCTTGGCCGCTGCCGATGGGAGAACCCGCGGGCATCACCGAGGTCGCTCCGGCATCTTGCAACCGAAGTGCCAGCACAGGATCATCACTGGTGTAGACCATCACCTTGAAACCTTCAGAGACGAGGGATCGGCACGCCTCGAGAGTCCCGATCGGATCGGGGAGCAGCGTCTTTTTGTCACCCAGAACCTCTAGTTTTACCCAGTCTCCTAGACCCAATTCTCGTGACAGGTGGCAAACCCGGATGGCGTCCTCGGCATTGAAACAGCCGGCGGTGTTGGGGAGCAAGAAGTAGCGTTCCCGATCGAGGTGGGAGAGCAGGTTGTCGGAACTCGAGAGATCGACACGTCGAATCGCCACCGTGACCATCTCACAGCCAGATGCTTCGAGAGCGGCATTCATCGTCTCGTGATCAGAGTACTTGCCAGTTCCCACCAGCAGTCGTGAGCGGAAGGTACGACCACCCAGTTCGAGCGGTTTGGGCTTTGTTTCGGTGACACGGGTCAGTTCCAAATTCAAAGATCAACCTCCTCCGACGATGGTGACCACTTCTAGTTCATCTCCGGCCTCGACGACGGTCGAGGGATGAAGTGAACGAGGAACGATCTTGCGATTGCGTTCGACTGCAACCGCAGTCGTTTCGATGGCGAGACCCTCGATGAGTGCTGCGACTGTGGTTCCCGGATGAACGGGGTGCGACTCGCCATTGAGTCGTACCTCGATCATCGATGGCGAAGCGGCGGATTCATTCATCGAGCAGTCGCCCATCAATTTCCGGCTCTGGCGAAGCGGTAGTAGACTTCGAGGGTCATCGCACCGATGGCCGTGTTGTAGACGCGTCCACCAGCGATGCCCCATTCTCCGACCGGATCCCAGGATCCATCTTCACAACCGCCGACTCGCTGGTTTTTAACCAGCGCTTCGATCATCGCTTCATTCCACTCGCGCCACTTACTTCCGCCGATCTGGAACATCGCGTAGGTGGCGTAGTACCAGTAGTAGAGGTTGATCTTCGACTTACGCTTGCCCTGCTGGGCACGCCAGCGGGGAATTTCCTCCATCAAAACGGCAGCTCCAGACTTGATCGCATCGGAACTGGTTTTTTCGCCGGCGAAGATGCGGCACAGCACCGAAACTGCGGTCATACAGGAGAGATCCTTGGAGTACGGATAGGGTTCGACATGGGCCTGCAGACGGGAGCCCTCGTCTCCCGGAGTCTCGTAGCCGCAGATTCCACTTCGCTCAGAAGTACAGGATTCGAACCACTTGAGCGCACCGTCAAAGGCGGGCTGGAAGTCCTTTGATTTGATCTTGATGTAGCGGGACAGGGCACAGACCTTGGAGGTCTTCAGAGCCAGCACCATCCAGCCGGTGACAGAGGTATCGTTGCGGCCTGCCTGGTAACCGTACTTCCACCCGTATCCGGGATTCTGTGCCCGCAGGCACCATTTTGTGGCATTTTCAACCGGTTTGGCCAACTTGATCTTGTCATGGGAGAGCAGCAATAACTCACTCATCGCCATCGTCGCGATGGCGTGGTTGTAGATCCACTCGTCGGCATTATCGAGGGGCAATCCGAACAAGCCTTTGATCTTGGGATCCGCGTCTTTGACCTGCTGTTTGAGCATCCAGTCCATCGCTTTACGCATCACCACTACGAATTCAGGGAACTCGCCACTCTCGTGTGTATGGCCAAATCCGAGGTAGGCCAGCATCGCCATGGCAGTGCAGCCGACATCGTAGCCATCCCATCCATCGCCATCTTCTTTTTCACACCCATCGGGACGGAGGAAGCCATTCGAGGACCAGTGGCCGTCGGGGTGCTGATGCCGTTCGAGCCACTTGAGCGCCGCGAGCACGGCGCTCTCGGTGGCCTCGGAGCCTCCTTCACGAGAGAGGGATCCTCTTCCGAAACGATCTCCGTAGGCACCGGCTCCCGCGCCAGTCATTCCGAAGGCATCATTGAGCTGGTTCTTGATGTTCTTGTTGGTCTTGTTGTTCTTGCTGGTTCCCTTGGGAGTCCGGCTGATCTTGTCGGGTTTGAGAATCTTGACCGGATCCTTCTTTTGCTTCTCGAGGATCTCTGGCTTGCGCTCGATGTCTCGCTTCTTGGTCGGATCGTACTTTGGTGGCTTGATCTCTTTCTTGACCACGGTCCGGCGCTGTTCCTCTTCCTCAACAATTTCGAGAACGACAACACTGCCGAGGATGAACAGAACAATCACGTGAAGGGCGATGGAGATGAGCCAGTACGGTGTGTTGGTGAGCCAGCCACCAACATCATTTTCCTCTTCTTGTTCTTCAAACGATTCGTCTTCGTATTGCTGGTTCAAGGGGCGACCTCTCCGTTCCCAGATCTGGATCTCGATGGCATTCAGCATGCCTCACTTACGAGAATAACCGTAGTTGTCAGTTTGGCAAGTCTCCGGTTGCCAAAATGGCAATCGGGAGATGCGGTGAAACAACTCGGCAGAGTTAACCTGCTTTAATAGAAGATCTTACGGCTTATCCGTGAGGTCCAGCCAATCTCTAGGTTTGAGGAAATCGGTCAGTTTGGCCTCTTCGGAATCGGCCTGGGGACTCCAGCCACTCTGCCAGCGAACCACTGGCGGCAGCGACATGAGGATCGCTTCGGTCCGCCCGCCACTCTGGATTCCGAACAGGGTGCCCCGATCGAATAACAGGTTGAACTCGACGTAACGGCCGCGGCGATAGAGCTGGAACTGACGTTCTCGATCGCCGTGGGGAAGATGTCGACGGCGCTCGATGATCGGTAGGTAACCAGCGAGAAAAGAATCTCCGACCGATTGCGTGATGGACATCGCATCGGTAAAGCCGCCGTCCTCCAGGTCATCAAAGAAGATGCCCCCGACCCCTCGGGTTTCATCTCGGTGCGGAAGAAAAAAGTAACGGTCGCACCATTCCTTGAAGCGCGGGTAATAGTCGGGGTCATGGCGGTCCAGCGCAGCCTGGGCGTTGCGATGCCAGTGCTGAGCGTCCTCGAGGAAAGGGTAGTAAGGGGTCAAGTCGTAGCCGCCTCCGAACCACCAGATCGGTTCTTCCCCTGCCGCTTCGGCGTGAAATAACCGTACGTTCATGTGAGTGGTGGGGACGAATGGGTTGCGTGGATGGATCACCAGAGAGAGCCCCATCGCTTTGAAACTACGACCCGCGAGTTGAGGTCTCGCCGCACTGGCACTGGCCGGAAGAGAGTCCCCCTCGATCATCGAGATGTTGACTCCCGCTTGCTCGAACAACTCCCCATCACGAAGCAGTCGACTCTCGCCTCCTCCTCCCTCTGGTCGCTCCCAGGAGGTGGAATCAAAACGTGCGCCGTTCTCCAGCTGCTCGAGGGTGGAACAGATCCGTTGTTGCAGTTGAAGCAGCCAGTCTTGAAAGATCGCAGGGTGATGGTCGTTCATCGAGCCTCCGGAAAGAGTCTCTAGCAGCGTTTCAGCCCTGGCAAGAACTGCGCTGGAGGATTTTGACGCTGCTAATCACTTCAGCGCGAGGGGGTTACGAGAAAGGTTGAAAATGCACTTTACATTTTACATTGTGCAAAGTATATTTGGCGGCGGTTCGACGGCCGGAGAGAGTTGGGGAGTTGTCGAACCCGTGGAGTGGTTTTTCCCCGAAGTTGACGCGGCGTACCTCTCTCCGGCCCACCTTTTTCTCTTTCCTGCCCCACGGAGGGAAAGAACAGCCGAATTTGCCTTCCAAATCGGCCCTCTCCGGGATCGACCCAATTCCGGAGGGGGCTCACTCCTTCACCTCTGGTCCCTGACTCGGTTGGATCCTGACCAGATTCGAGTGAGGGATATCCTCTTCATAGGTACAATGATGGCCGTTTGCGGATCCTGAAGGGACCCCATGGAACTCTCCACCAGGATTCGAGCCGATGTCGTCGAACTCTTGAAGCCGGCGATGCTACTGATCGTTTGGGGAGACGGGCATGAGAGCCTTTTTCCCCATCGACCGCTGCGGGAGAGCTGTGAATGCGCCGCCTGTATCGATGAGTGGTCGAGGAAGCCAATTCTCGATCCTAAATCCCTTCCTGTCGATCTCCATTGCACCTCATTTGAACGAACCGGCAGGTACGGATTGAACCTGACTTTTTCCGACGGTCATGGCACCGGCATCTGGTCGCTGGATCGGCTGAGAGCTGCATGCCCCTGTCCGGAATGTGAAGAGAGTCGCACATGAAACGATGGATGCCGCAGTTGATCACTGCGATCGCCCTGGTGGCCATCGGCTGGTTCTCTCACGGTGCCATTCCTGGTGGAAACTCTGCACCTGGAGCCGGTTCGATGGGACGGCCTGGATCCTCGGGAGGTCGAAGTTCCGGTGGATTTCAATACGGAACATCGGCGACCAGCAACCGACAAGAAGTGGTGCCAGTAGAAGTGACCTCCTCGATGTTGGCAGTGATTCGAGAACGAGTCCGCGGCAGTGGAATCCTGGAGCCCGAGAGACAGGTCTCGCTCCTCTCCAGGGTCGAAGGAAGTGTCGACGACGTTCACGTGGTCGAGGGCCAGCAGGTGAGCAAGGGGATGACCCTCTGCACCATCGATCAGGAGGAGTTGCGGATCTCAGAACAACTCGCTCGAATTGAGATGGAGCAGGCCAAGGCGAGTTTCGAACGACTCGAGGGTTTGTCTGAAATTCGCGGCGTCACCAATCAAGAACTAGAAGACTCCCGATTTACTCTGCAGAAAACTGAAGCGAATCATGCTCGTTCCCTGATCGACCTGGGGCATTCTCAGCCCGAGGCTTTATTCGACGGCATCATCATTCGTCGCCGGGTGGAATCGGGGCAATACGTTCGAGTTGGCGATGAATTATTTGCCTTCGCCGACTTTGAGCCGCTTCGAGTTCGGCTGTACCTCCCCGAGAGCGAAGTGGGTGATGTCGAACTGGGTCAACGCTGTGTGCTGCGCTCTGAAAGCGACGGCCCGGTGCTTTCCGAAGGCACCGTCGAACGAATCAGTCCGGTGGTCGATCGCGAGAGTTTGACCGTCGAGGTGTTGACCACATTTCCAGATGCGGGAGTGACGTTACGACCCGGTTCATTTGCCCACATAGACATCATCACCAGGACCCTGAAGAACTGCATCGTGGTGCCGCGCAAGGCGGTGCTGAAAGGTGAAGGACGATCACGCATCTTTCGCCTGCTCGAAGATGGTGAAACTGTTCAGGAGATCGATGTGGTGACCGGTTACGAGAACGAGACGATCATCGTCTGCGAGGAAGGACTGGGCCTGGGTGACCGGGTCGTGGTCCAGGGGCTGGACGATCTTTCCGATCGTGATCGGGTTAGCGTCTACCGAGAAATTCCAGTCGAAGTCGACTCCATCACCGTCGAGAGGATGGATGGTGGTTCCGCAGATCGGCAGCCGAATCCAATAAAGGAATCACGGACAGGTCCGACCGGTACCTCTGGTGAGACTCGTGGTGATCGCCGAGCGGGGAAGTCCACCGGCCGGCGTCCGGGTAAAGACTCACGCTCGCCATCGGTAGCCATCCCTACGGGTAACACTGCCGTCGATCCTGCAGGATCGACGCAGGTCGAGACTCAAATTCAGAAGACCAGCGAAGCGAGCGGAACCAACAGCTCCGGCGGATGATTTACCGTTGCTGAGGAGGAATCGATGGAGAACTGGCTGAAGGGAATCATCCGAAGACCAGTGACGGTGGGAATGATCACCATCGCCGCATTTACCTTCGGTGCTCTTTCGCTCGGACGTCTTCCCATCGAGTTGCTTCCAGATATCACCTACCCGACGCTGACGGTTCAGACCGAATTGCCGGATGCGTCCCCCCAAGAAGTGGAACAACTGGTTACCGAGCCGATCGAAGAAGTGGTCGGTGTGGTTCAGGGCTTGCGCAGGTACATCAGTGATTCTCGTGCAGGTGTTTCAGAGGTGGTTCTGGAGTTCAGCTGGGATACCGATATGCAGCGGGCCAGCCTCGATGTGAGAGAGAAACTCGATCTCATCAACCTGCCGGATGATGCCCGTGCGCCGCTGGTGTTCCGTTTCGATCCTTCTCTCGATCCGATGATGCGATTGGCACTGACCGGGTCACGCTCCGTCGCTGACCTGAGAAAACTGGCAGAATTACGGGTTAAGCGTTCGTTAGAGACTCTCGATGGAGTGGCTGCAGCAAGGGTCATCGGTGGGGCCGAGGACGAAGTGCTGGTCGAACTCGATCCCAAACGCCTCGATGTGCTGCGGATTTCGGTTCCGGAAGTGGCCCAGCGTCTGGCACAGGAAAATGTCAATCGCTCTGGCGGAGAGATCCGGGATCAGCAGACGGCATACCGGTTGAGGACCGTCCGGGAATTCCAATCTCTCGAGGACATTGAAGATGTCATCATCCGCCATGGTGAAGCGGGAACCGTACGGGTGAGGGACATCGGTTCTGCCGAGATCGTTCCAAAGGACGAAGAAATCCTCGTGCGCGTCAATGGAAAACCGGCGGTTCAGATCGACCTCTACAAGGAGGGCGATGCCAACGCGGTGTCTGTGGCCAAGGGCGTTCGTGCGCGGCTAGAAACGTTGGAGAAAGATCGAAGTCTAAATGGCTGTGAAATTGAAATCCTTGCCGACCAGGCTCGATTCATCGAGGAATCGATCGCCAGTGTCGAGTCCACCGCCATGGTGGGAGCGATGTTGGCGGCACTGGTGCTGTTCTTGTTTCTTCGAAACATAATCAGCACCCTGACCATTGCACTCTCCATTCCGATCTCCGTGGCGGTCACCTTTCTGCTGATGGAATTGACCGGAGTCAGCATCAATGTTCTGTCTCTGGGAGGACTGGCGCTGGGAATCGGAATGCTGGTGGACAACAGCGTGGTGGTCCTGGAATCGATCCAGCGCTTGCGAGACGATGGCGTGGAGATGCGAACTGCCGTGACGCAGGGAACCGCTCAGGTGATGGGGGGAATCATCGCCTCGACCCTTACCACCATCGCAGTCTTCTTGCCGCTGATCTTCGTCCAGGGCATCGGAGGAGAAATCTTCCGGGATCAGGCACTGACGGTGACCTATTCGCTACTGGCAAGTTTGTTTGTCGCCATCACCGTGATTCCCACCATCATTGCCAATGGCTCCGGTTCGGGTAGTGGGTGGTTGTCCAAGTTGTTTCAACTGCTCGATCGGTTGCTGAGTCCACTCTCCAACGTTTTTACGGTCGCCATGAAAGCGGCCCAAAAGGCCTACGCGAGGGTGCTGGACCGAATCCTTGAGGTCTCCTGGGTGCCACCTGTTCTCGCTCTTGGGCTGTGCTTTGCGATTCTACCGCGGGCCACCGACCTCGGTTCAGAACTGGTACCGGATCTTTTTCAGGGCCAGTTTCACTTTGATGTTGAACTGGCGGAAGGGACCCCCCTCGAGGAGACCGATCGCAAGGTGGCTGCACTAGAACATGCCATCGACAGGCTCCGTGAAGAGGGATTACCGATTGCGATGACCACCTCGATTGTCGGCGATGCTCCGGTCCTGGGTGAAGTGCAATCGGGAGATCGAAGAGAACATGTTGCCAGGGTTTCAGTCACGCTGACCCCCGAGGCTAACCGTGCGGATGAGGAACGGGTCATCGATCGCATCGTAGGAGAGTTTAATAAGGTACCTGATTGTCCATATACCCTCGGCAGACCATCGCTGTTCACCTTCAGGGATCCCATCGAGATTGAGGTTTACGATGAAGATCTGGATCTGTTGAGGTCATCTGCCTTCGCCATCGAGGATCGGCTGGAATTGGTTCCGGGACTTCTCGATGTCAAGGCACAGGTTTCTGATCAGGTGCCGGAGGTTCATGTTCGGCTGGATCCGGTGCGAATTGCTGCATACGGCCTCTCCCTGGAACAGATTGCCAACAGCCTTAGGGCCAAGGGAATCGGAGAAGTCGCCACGCAGTATCGATACGCCGAGAAGCCGATCGATATCCGTGTGCGGATGAGGGGGGCTTTGGATAAGACCCTTTCCGATGTCGAGATGGACTCGGTAACACTAGCAGGAGATGGAGTCGTCGCACCTCTGAGGGTCGCTTCTCTTGGTCGACTGGAGCAGGCGCTGGGACCGGTGGAGATTCGCCGGGTCGGTGGAGAGCGATCCGTTCTGGTCACCGCGAGAACCGATGGTATCGATCTTGGAACTGCCACCGAGAGGGCGGAATCAGTCATCCATGGTGATTACCTGCCGCCGACTTCGTCTGCTCAGATGTCGGGTCAGAACCAGGAGATGAAGGAGTCCCTCTCCAGTCTTACTGAGGCACTGGTGCTGGCTGTGTTCGTGGTTTACCTGGTGCTCGCCAGCACCTTTGAATCCTTGCTTCTGCCGTTCATCGTCATCTTTACCGTACCTCTCGGAATCTGTGGAGCGGTCATCGCGATGTTCCTCACTGGGATTCCCCTCGGGGTGCTTTCGATGATCGGAGTGATCCTGCTGTGTGGAATCGTGGTCAACAATGGCATCATCTTCGTCGCTCGGATCCAGCAGTTGAGCCAGCAGGGTCATGACCCGTCCAGTGCCGCAAAAACCGCTGGGGTCGAGAGATTACGTCCGATCCTCATCACCAGCGCGACCACGATTCTTGGTTTGATGCCGTTGGCGCTTGGCCTGGGCCCTGGGGCGGAACTTCGCAAGCCGCTGGCGATCACCGTCGTCTGGGGCCTTGCTGTGGCCACGGTGATGACGCTGGCCGTGATTCCTACCGGCTACCGATTACTTCAAAGATCGATCCGCGCCGGAGATCCCTCATGAAAACCTTTGTCCGCTTCTGTCTTGAGCGACCCATCACCACCCTGACCTTGCACATCCTGCTGGTGCTCGGCGGGATCCTTTCCATCAATAGGATTCCTCTCAGTGCCACTGCAGATCTCGGCAGCATGAGCATCAATATCAACATTCCCTATCCCAATGCCTCTCCGATACAGGTTGAAAATGAGGTGGTGAGGCCGCTCGAGGAAGCCCTAGCTACGCTCCGGAGGGTGCGTGGATTCAACAGCGAGTCGAGGGAGGGAAATGGACGGGTCACTCTTCGTTTTGATTACGGAGAGGACCTCGATCAGGTCAAGGTCGAGATACGAGAGCGACTGGCACGGGCGAAGGAACAACTTCCATTGGAAGATCTGGATCGGATCCGATTGAGCACCGGAGGCTGGGGTGCAGATGCAGATGCCATCATGGAGGCTCGCATCAGTGCGGTGGGAATCAACCTGTCAGAAAATTACGACCTGTTGGTCAATCGGATCCAGCGTCCTCTTGAGCGACTCGATGGTGTCGGGCAGGTGGCACTCGATGGTGTGACGCCCAAGGAGGTACGGATCTCCTTTACCAAGGGTGACCTGGAAAGACATGGCCTGACACTCGGTCGGGTCGCCCAGGCGATACGAAACTCGAATGTCGACGCCACCATCGGAAGAGTCTGGAGCGATGGGAAGACTCGTCGCCTTCGGCTGATCAATGCCCTTCCCGATATAGAAGCGATGCGCCAGTTGCCGATCAATCGGAATGGATTGCGGCTGGGGCAGGTGGCGACCATAGAGAAGAAGGAAGGAGAATTGCGCTGGGGACGCCATCTTAATGGCTCCTATGCAGTCTCCCTCGAGATCTCTCAGGAGGCCGGTGCCAATACGGTCGAGGTTTGCAAGAATGTCAGAGCCGAAGTGGAGAGGATCTCTCAGGATCCTCAACTGGCAGGAATCAACCTTCTGGTCTGGCAGGATCAGGGTCAGATGATCGTCAGTTCACTGGCGCGCCTGCGAGATGCCGGCTTCATCGGTGGCGGCTTGGCCCTGATGATCCTGCTGATCTTCTTGCGGCGAATTTCTGCCACGGTGTTGGTGGGTATGACCATCCCGATCTCGGTGCTGGCTGCACTGGCGGTACTTCACTTTCTCGACCAGGAACTGAACATCATCACCATCATGGCATTGATGCTCGGAGTCGGGATGCTGGTCGATACCGCGGTTGTGGTGGTGGAGTCGATTGTCCGACGTGCAGGCCTCGGAGATGACCCGGTGACGGCAGCGACCACTGGAACGCTGGAAGTCGCAACTCCCGTGTTCGCAGCCACACTGACGACGATGGTGGTGTTCTTACCGGTCTTCATTTCGGAGAGAAATGGATTCTCGGATGCCCTGGCCAGCGTCGGTCTGGTGATCTCTCTGACCATCGCAGCGAGTTTGTTTGTCTCCTTGACCCTCGTACCGATGGTGGCCGCAAGAATTTATAGCGGTGGCGACCCCGGAAAATCCTCCTGGTTCAAGAAGGTCAGTCTTGGTTACGAGAAACTGCTGAAATCCGCGCTGACACATCGAAGGGCGACTTTGACCGTAGCGGTGGCAGCAACCCTGAGTGTCGTGATCCCATTCGAGAATGGATTCAGGATGGACATGTCCGATGCGGACTGGAAATCCAATTACGCGAACATCTCATACCGCCCGGTCGAGGGTCTCGACTACAGGGAGATGGAAAAAACGGTCACCGATATCGAGAATCTTCTGGCGAGTCGTAGAGATGTCATCGGGGAAGGCGACATCTATTCCTGGTACAAAGATGGCTACGCTCTGACGAGGATTTATCCACCGCCCGAGATTGCGACGGAGGATTACATCGCCGAGTTGAGAGGTCGCATCGATGAGGTTCTTCCGAAGGTTCCCGGCTTTAGGATCCGTACCGACGATGGTTGGGGCTGGGGCGGTCGAGGCCACGGCGCTGGCTCGCGATCTTCCGCTGGTTCCTTTCGAATTCGACTGGCCGGTGATTCCAGCTCATTCCTCGATGAATTGGGAATCGAGGTGGCCACTTACCTGAGGGGAGTCGAGGGCATCATCGAAGCAGAAGTTGCAGGGGAAGATGAGGTCGATGAACTGCGACTGGAACCCGATGAAGATCTGCTCGGTCGTTTGCAGGTGTCGGGGGATACGGTCGCTCGTAGCATCAGTTCAGCCTTTGCGGGAAATCGCCTCAGTCAACTTCGAACCCAGTCTGGTGACTTCGACATCACTCTCGGACTCGACGAGGATGAGACCGATTCAGTCCAGGAACTGAACTTCATGAGATTTCCTCTGACCGATACTCTTGAACTTCCCATCCAGGAGATCGGAAAGGTCGAGCAGGTCGAGGCTCCCAATCGACGACGTCGTGATCAGCGCCTCGCCAACCTGACGGTGTCGGCGCAGTACGATCCAAGTAGTAAGGATCAGATCCAACAGAGGCTAGAGATGGCACTTTCTGAATATCCCTGGCCGGTGGGGTATAGCTGGGACTTGGGAGAGGGCTGGTCTGGTCGCTGGAGGAATCGCAGTTCCTTTGGCGAGGGGCTGTACCTGTCGGTGTTCCTGGTTTACCTGGTTCTCGCCTGTCTGTTTGAGTCTCTCCGGACGCCGTTGGTGTTGATGGTCACGGTGTTACTGGCGATTCCTGGAGTGATCTGGACCCTCTGGCTGCAGGGTGACTCGCTCGATACTCCGGCTGCGGTCGGCTTGATCTTGCTTTGCGGTATCGTGGTCAATAACGGCATCGTATTGATCGATCAGGTGCGTCGACGACTCGATGAAGGCATCGATCCCATCCTTGCGATCCGCAAGGGAGCGAGTGATCGTTTGCGCCCGATTCTGATCACCGCACTGACCACGGTGCTGGGATTGATTCCTATGGCCTATGGAACCCAGATGTTGACTGGGCCCCAGTTCAATACGCTGGGGAAGGCGATCGTTGGCGGGCTGTCCGTATCGACCGTGCTGACCCTGATCGTGTTACCGGTGGTGCTCTCCTTCATCCTGAAGGCGAAAAAGCCAGATCTGCCGGCGCCAGCGGCTGCCGAATCGTCTCCGATGTAGTGATTCCGAACACTCATTACTCGAAAACGGGTAGAGTGCCGGCGGACCTCATTTGAGATTTTCGGACCATGGCCATAAACTATTGTGATGAAAAGGCTTATAGGATCATCGTAGTTCTCAGAGGAAGGCTCTGCGGGCTATAGAATGGCATGAGATCTGCCGATCAATAGGGCAGTGAGCCCTCCCGATGAGGGAACTCTTCGTCGACTCGTTTGAATTGGACCCGTTTGAAATTGAACCGATGACCGGAGATCTGATGATTCAGCCGCCGCGAGCCAGCGAGAATGCGACACGATCCCCCGAGGGGGGGATTGCGTTGTTCGTGGTGCTGATCCTGGTGCTGGTCCTGACGGTCGTCATCACCCAGTTGATCTTCGTCACAAAAATCGAGGAACGGATCTCGCGCAATCGGCAGGGAAGAACGGCTCTTTCCTATGCCTTGCAGGCCTCGGGGCGCCAGGTGCTGCTGAAACTCTCCACCGACCTGATGGAAGATCTTGGTTACCTCGAGGATGATCTCGAGGAGGATGCTCTGGCTGGAATGGATACCGCAGGGGAAGGGGTCGGAACCCAACTTCCCGGAGGACTCACTCTCCCCGGATCGGGTGGAGGAGGAGGCCAGGGTGGTACGGGTGAAAACCCATCTGACGATGACCCGGTGGATACCCACCATGATAACTGGGCTCATCCGATCCAGGAAACCATCAATGGCGTCCAGGTCGTTGGAGTGGTGGTCGACGGAGAATCCTGTATCGATCTCAATCACATCTTCTCGCTCGCGGCCTTGCCCGAGGAAGAGGACAGCGATCTCGATGCCCTCGAAGAAGCGGCCGCTGGCAACGCTGCAATTGATGGGCTACTGCAGGAAGCGGGGCTGCTAGAAGAGTTCGTGCCTCCCGAGCAAGAAGAAGTGGACGAGGCCCAAGTGATTCTCGAGCGGTTGATCGAGGCGGTCATCGATTTCAACACTGAAAATGGATTCGATTACATCGACACTCCTGATCCAGGGGGCACAGCAGAGGCGATCGTCTCGATGGTTCACCAGCGGGTTCTCGATGAAAATCTGCGTAGAATTCGCAGTCTCGATACGATCCGTCAGCTGGAAGAAGTCACCTGGGAACTGTTCTACGGCCCCATCGATCCGGCGACGCTGGAAGAAGAGGACCAATACGACCAGGAAGATTCCCCCGGAATGATGGAAGATTTACAGTCGCTGATTCCCGGATCATTCGACGATCTGGAGTCATCCGGGTTCGAGTTACTCGATGGCGGAGTGGATCAAATTCCGACTCCCATCGGTCTTCGACATGTCATGACCGCAAACTCATCGGGCAAGATCAACCTCAATACCGCCAGGCCTGAGGTGCTGATGGCCATGCTTCGATCTTTCGAGGACTTCGATGAGGCCAAGGAAATCGCCTGGCAGATTCGAGATCATTGCAATAGTTACCAGCAGGAGATCGATGACGTGACTGGGGAAATCCTCGAGGATCTCCTCAGCGAATTCGGTGTGGATGAGGAGGAAGTGCAGCAATTCGAGTATTTCTCCCGATTCGAGCAACTAAAGCAGGTCGATGAGACTTGGCAAGACGACAGTGGCTCAGACGAGTCAGTATTCGCACTTCTGCAGCAAGACCTTGAGGATCATATTGTCTTTTCTAGCAGTTTTTTCACCACTACCATCGAAGGTACGAGCGAGGATCGCTCTCTCTCGGGTAGAATGGTGTGCGCTAGGAAAGGCCAGCATGTTGTTGTGATTTCCTGGAAGGAAGTACGACGATGAAGATTTCGTGGAGGATCAGACGATGCCAAAAGTAAGCATCCAATTACTTCGGGGCGGAATTCTGCTCTTCAACATTTCAGCGATGACCCTGCTCGGATTCGTATTGTTCGATCTGCTGCTCGAATCTCCACAGGGGGTCAAGGTACGCCTGGTCAATCCGCAAGATTTTGAATTGAAGGAGCAGGCGGCTCGCCCGGTTCCAAACCAGTATCGGGATATCATTGGCGAACTTTACCGCTCTGCACCACAGGCTCCTGTGGCTGTGGTCAAACCAGTCGAGTCGACGCTTCCGTCACTCGATACTGGCCCCATCGGAGAATGGGAGATCGTTGGAGTCATCTTTTCTGCTGAGGGACAGCGATTCGCATCCATCCAGGAGAAGGGGCAAACCAACGTCCTCAAATCGAATAGCCGTAACGGGCGTGCCACCACAACTACCCGTGTTCGTGGTCGGGCCCCCAGAGGTGGTGGAGCTTCCCCGACCAGTCGGCTGAACAACTCCAGAACGAATCGCAGCCAGGTCTCGAACCAACGGGTGCGATACCTGGAACAGGGGAAAGAGTTTCGAATTGATGAGAACCGCTACATGGTGGTCGAAATTCAGGACCAACCCAAGCAGGTGATTTACGAGCACAACGGTCGCAGTTACACCCTTCGGCAGGAATCGATCACCGATCCGGTGATCCATGAAGAAGGCCAGACGCTGGTGCTCCGGGGCTTCAGCCCGGAGGAAATGGAACTCCTCTCGGGTTCCGGGGCCGGAGTCAGTGCTGCCGGTCGGGTGGGAGCGATCCCCGGAGATGAGAGAGGCTGGATTCGTGGTAATGACGGCAAAGAGATGCGGGGAACCGCTGCATCCAAGCCTCCCTCCGGAGGTACTCCACCCCGAGGCGCTGCGACCAGGTCTCCCACCAACAAGGCTGCGGTGAATCCCAGAAGTAACAATCGAAATGTAGGTGATCCCAGGTCCCAAAGGAGGGGAGCGCAAGTCCCTCCGAATCCGGTCAAGCCAAAACTTCGTGGCGGAACATCCACCAAGACTCCCAAACCAACAGTGAGGCAGACGACCTTGGAAGGGGCACTCGGCGTGGATGTCGAGTCCAACCCTCAGGAAGCGATTCGTCGTCTCAAGGAACTTCAGAGAGCCCGTCAACAAAATCAGCCAAATTAGTCATGATTCCCATCCCGAGGATGATTCGAGAGGAGCCCTGTCGTGGCCCTGCACGCAGGAATAGAGATCGATGGTCCTGACGTCTCGATCGCAGTGGTGGAAGCCACTTCGAAACAGACCGTCATCATCGACTACATCGAGGGAAAGATTGTCGGAGACAATAGCGAGGAGCGCCTCGTGTCTCTGCGAGCGATCCTTCGTAGTGCACTAGATAGTCACGGAAGCAAGACGATCGATGTCGTCAGTTCCATCCCAACCCGTATGTCTACCTTGAGGGAGATATCGGTTCCATTCACAAATGACGATGTCATTTCCAAGACGATCCGGTACGAGAGCGAGGGGCACCTTCCTTCGGCTTCCATCGATGATCTGGTCATCGA
Organism: Planctomycetota bacterium; assembly: GCA_028825265.1. Taxonomy (GTDB): domain Bacteria; phylum Planctomycetota; class UBA8108; order UBA1146; family UBA1146; genus QNYK01. The sequence goes on along the minus strand of JAPKAM010000001.1, from coordinate 21,912 downwards.
ATACATCAAGTGTTCGGAAACTGAAGATTCGAGCCGGCTCCTGATCAGTGCGGTGCAGAAACAACTGGTCGGAGCTCATCTGGAGATGCTTCGCGAAGGTGGGGTGGATCCGGTCCAGATCGAGATCGATGCCACGGCCCTGGCGACTTCCCTTCATGTAGCCAGGCCAGATCTGCGAGGCGGAAGGACCCTTCTGATCGGTATGGAAGCGGGCCATACGACCTTCGTCCTACTAGAGGAAGGAAGGGTCACGAAGATTCGATCGACCTCGAATCATCTCCAACGTTCCGCGATTCCGACGCTGACGACTGCATCGACCGGGAGTGCCGGAGCGACTGCTAGTGGTTCCGACAGCGCCCAGTCAGAGACTGCGATGGAGTTTGCAGATCTGATGCAAGGCGGAGGAGTCGCTGCTGAAACTGCCGCCGAAGATGAACTCGCAATTGCGGTGGTTTCGGATGAAGAGTTCGAGCGGTTGAATGCGGAACTCTCATCGTCTCCAACCCTTCCTCCAGCGGATCCCGATGAGGTGATCGGTCGATTATTCACCGAGATCGAGCGGACCTTTGCAGGAATCCTGATGAGATCGCCTCTCGATCGAATTGTTGTTGCCGGAGGTGCCGCTTGTGAACTGGGGATTGCAGATCGCTTGGCAGAGGAATATGAAGTGCCCGCACAGCAGTTACGTGTCTGTGACGGCATCGAAACGGGATTGCCCCTGGATCTCGTCGATCGCTGTAACCTATCGGGAGGTGTGGCTGTAGGACTCGCGCTTCAGTCTGCAGGGCAAGGATTAGTTCGATTTGATTTACGCAAAGAAGAGCACCGGTATGAGCGCAGATTTTCAAAGTTGCTCCCGGGGCTGATGTTGATGGGCTTGATCCTGTGCTTCATGTCCGTGACTTGGTTGATCGATAGCCATCGAGGTAAGCAACTCCGCCGAGCAGAGTTTGAAACGGTGAGAGCCAACGAACGCGACGTCTTCATGGCTAGATTTGGAGAGGCTCCAAAGGGCTCTTCTCCTGTATTTGTCCGAAGTGCAGAACTGAAGATCGCAGAATTGAAGGGCGGGACGGGAGCCAATAAGCGTGCAAGGCTTGTGCAGTACTTACCAGGAATGGACCTGATCAAGGATGTGACCGGTGGGATCTCCGCAGCGAATCCCAAGGTCTATCCGACCTGGAAATCGATCGAGATCAATAGCGCCAAGAAACGAGGCGGAACCTCCACCGTGATCTTCGAGGTTCCCGATGCCGCTGCCGGAGAGCGAGTGATCACGGCTCTGGAGCAGAAGTCCAAATACTTCAACATCGAAGATGACATCAAGCCTGCGGGAGATCGAAAAAAGGTCACCCTGAAGTTGAAGTTGAAGGAATCGATCACTGGAACTGGCGGGAGGAACTAACGATGACAGACCGTGGAAAAACCAGTGATCTGACGCAGATCATACTCCTGACCCTGTTTCTTTGCTCAGCGGTATTCGGTGGCTGGGGGTACTGGCTTCACACCAGTGCTGAAAAGTACCGTGCTGCTACCGTAAGAGAGAGCCAGAATCTGATGAACCTGAAGGATTTGCTCAATAGCGCTGAGAGTAAAGAGGTGGTTCTTGAGCATTTACGTCGCGAGGAGAGCAAGAAAAACTCTGGCAAGATCAGTACCACCATCGCCGAGATCATCGAATCGATGAAAAATAGTTCTTCGAAGCCAGAGATCAAGAGTCAAAGCAATGATGCGGATGTCACCGCTGGCATCACCAAGCACAGTTATGCGGCGACCTTTGAAAATAGACCCTTACGTGAACAGATCACATTTTTGGCTCATATTCAGTCGCGGGCACCTCACCTCGGATTCGAAAAGGTGAAACTCACCAACAGGGCCAAGAATGAGACCGAGGCGGAGTCATGGGAACTCTACCTGGTGCTTGTGAATTACAGCGGTGAGACGGCCGCGCGATAGAGATCAGTGCTGAGTTGGAGCGCTGCGATTGAGGCACTGTGTGGTTGAGGAACTGTGCGATTGAGGAACTGTGCGATTGAGGAACGGTGTGGTTGAGGAACTGTGCGATTGAGGAACTGTGCGATTGAGGAACGGTGTGGTTGAGGAACGGTCGCTGAAATTGATGCCGATCAGTTTCCTGACTTGAACAGCAATGCCCGACTGGTGCGGCTTTCCGGCGAAGCGGCTATAATCAGTGCTCCCCCCCACAATGCGACGGACTGCGGTGCTAGCAGCAATTCTTCGCCCTGGGCGGATTCTCTGCTGAGAGGTTTGCACACCCGCTCCACAACTCCCGAGAAGGGGTCGTAGATCGCCGCTTCCGATGTTGGAAGTCCACCGCGGTCATAGCCACCAGCGATCAGGATCCTGCCACCAGGAAGTCCCACGATGCTGGGCTGGTAGAGTTCGACCGGAAGTCTGCCCGCTGGAATCCAACGCAACCGGATGCGACCGAATTTCGTATCCTGTTGCTCGAGAAGATAACTGGTCCTGCATTCGGTCGGTTGAAATGGGGTCAACGCATCCGGATTGGGTTCTCTGCGTGTTCCCGCGATCAGCAAGGCCCGGTTTCCCTGGGAGGAACTATCTCCAATCGAATGGAGCCGCAAGCCGCGACGAGGTCCCGGCAAGTTTAACTCGGGCTCATCGATCAGGAGGGCACGAGTGGTCCTGGAGTCGGCACGGATCCGAAATGCTTCAGGATTGTCGAGGACCCGGCAGTGCTCCGTATCAAACTGGACGTGTGGAGTACCGAGGGATCCACCGTAGCCACCATAGAGTAGCAGCAGCGGTTGTTCGGAATCTTCGAACAGAATCGAACCATGCTGGTGCCTTGGATAGCGCAACTCACCGATCTGGTAGGTCGTGCTGATCGCCTTCGGTCCAGTGTCACTGTCGAGGATTTCAATCTCGACCTGTTCGATGAGTCCGTTCAAAGTTCCATCGAGGCGACCAGCCACCAGGATCACGGTGTTCAACTGAGCAATCGGATGGGCCGAGTGATCGAATCTTGCACTGGAAGGGGCACTGGTTTCGACCGGAATGAAGTGGCTATTTTCAGCGGAAAAAAGCAGTACTTCGGCGTCATCACGAGCCCGAGATCCATCCCAGCCGCCGGTGATCAGAACCAGATCGTCATTGGTTTCCAGCAACCCGTCGACTCCGGGGAGCAAAGTCGCGCAGTGGTCGGCACGCGCCGCTTGCATCGAGATGGGCCCCTGGTGATTTCCTAGTGGATCGATGATCCAGGCGCTGGCCAGCGCCCTTCCGGAGGATCCTGCCATCAGCGCTCGGCCACCAGCGATCAGTACCTTGCCGCCTGGCAATCGAGTCAGAGAGTGCCCCGCAAGCGCCGGTAACCCCGGAGGTAATTCGAGGTCTTGCCAGGGTGCACATTCTCCCTCCAGATCCACCACTACCGGCGAAGCCACCCCTCCTCCCTGATCGGTGACCAGATCCAGCGAGGGTAAGATGGTGGTGCCCGTCACGGCGATGGCACTGGGGGAGCCTTCAAATCTCGATCGACTGTGCTCGTGCATCCCATCGATCGTGAGAAAGGGAAGTTCTCCCAGCAGGATGCTGGTTTCTCTGGAGGAAGGACCATCGAGGAAACGAGCAGGAATCCTGCTAGATCCCAGCTGATCCCCTTTTACCGAAAGTCGAATCAGACTGGGTGAGATCTGGAGTTTGCGATCTCGTAGGGTCTGCGAGAAGTGGACCGGTTGATTCCAGCGAAGCACTAGCAAGTCTTCCCGATTGACGGTGGAGCTGCGATCGGAATCGATCCAGCGGGCATCCTCAAGAATCGCCGGTTCTGCCACAGGGAGTTGCAGAATCGCCGGTCCCACCACACCTTCGAGGGGTTGTCCAAGGTCGTCCTTGAGACCCAGCAAGCCAAGGTCCAGGGAGACCAGCACGGAGCGATCGGAATTGATCAGGTCGAGATGGTCAAACCCCGATTCGAGTTCGACGATGAGTACATTGTGGTCCTCTGTACTGTGAAACGAGTACTGTTCCGAGCCCGTGGCGCCCTCGATCATCAGACCGACGCGGGGGCTTGCAGTCAGTTCCAGCGCAGCATCGAGGACCAGGATGATCTGATCTCCTTCACCCAGCCCGTCTTCGAGAAGGCCGTCGATCCGTGCCGAGATCAGTGCCGGATGAGAGGTCGGTTGACAGCCGATGACACCGAGCAGCAGCAGGAGAAGCAGCGGGGGCAGCAGCAGTCCGATCGGAGATGGAGATGATGGTGGCTTCCAAAGTTGCCAGATCATCGAGCCTCTCCTTGCATCTTCTGGGGATGTGATCCAGTGCTGAAGGCACCGGGGTCCTGCCATGAGTAGGATCGTGACATCGCAGCGGCCGATTCTCAAGAGTGCCTCGGACCCGTTAGCCAGAGATTCCCAACGAATCGAGGGCTCGGAGCACTTCTTCGTGGACCCTCTGTGGCTGAGAAATGTCATCGCGGGCAGCCCTCAAGGCGTCTACCACCGCATCTCCCTCGATGCGAAGCAAGGCCCTGACTGCAGAGACGCGGGTGGCCAGAACCTCATCCCCTTGCAGGATACGGCTAACCAGGGGAACCGATCGTACATCTCGTATGCCTCCGAGAGCCCCCAGGAATGATTGTCGAACGTATGGATTGCCCTCATCCACAAGGGCTGTTTCTACCTCATGAGCCTGTGCGATCCCGCCCGAGATCTTCATCCCAAAAGCGGCTCGCTGGCGCACTCTGAAGTGCGAAGAATCGGTCAGTAACTCCGAGTAGATCCCGATCGCATCGGCGGATCTCGAGTGCTGGGTGAGAGCACCGACAAATCGATAGCGGTGGGTTTCGGTCTCCTCCGCGACAGCGTAGTCGCTCAGAATCTGGAAAGATCGGTCATTGTTGGCTGCCGCGAGGGCCGCCACGGTGTGCTTGACTTCGCTTTCCTTGGAGTTTCCTGCAGCCCAGTTGAAATGATCCAGCAGTCCTGCGAGAGCTTCATCGTTCCCGATCTTCCCGAGCGCTCGAAGCAAGAAGCGGCGGTTGATGAAATCGGGTTCTTCTGCCAGCAAGCCCAGCAGCAGCGGGACATGTTCTTCTGCGAGCGAATCGAGATAGGATTCCAGGTCTTCACGAGCTCGAGCCACCCTGTGAGCGGTGGACGCGTCCATCGCTTGATTCCATTGTGTCTTAAGAAACAAGCGGTCCAACTGCTCGCGAATGGTTCTCATCTGCGGCGAGAGGGAGTCGAGTGGGGAGAGGGCTTCCGAAGCTGTGGTTCCGGTGGAGTCGGTGGCCGGGGATCCCGATCGATTCTTCTGGATCACTTCTGTGACCCCAGTCTGGGGACTGCTGGTTTGAGGTGATCGGGTCGGGATCCACAGGTACGCCAGCACCCAGCCGAGAGCCACCAGAGCGAGCACGGTGGGGATGGCGCTGTGGACGCGACCCGATTGACCCCATCCTCGAATCCTCGAGGTGGACTTCACCGGAAGCCGATGAGGTGAGCGGTCGATCAGCTTCGAGTTACGGAGTCGGATTCGTCGCATTGGTTCCTGGCAGCATGATCACTTCGCAGTTGATGGTGGCCGGTTCATCGCCAAAGTTCGGGAAGTAGCTGACGCCGCCCCCGATCGACACGACCCGGTCATCGACACTGTTGAGGACGCCATCTTCACCTGGAACCACACTCAAAGTGTGAAGCACCTTTGCCTGCGCCAGAGCGATCAGGAGGCTTCCGTCGGCGAACCCATCGAAGGTGTCATCCGCGATCACTCCATCGACGTTGATGAAGGTGCCGAAGATACCAGTCGGGTGCGTGATCGGATTGATGTTGTCGGTCGGATCCCAGGGGGGGTCATTCGCCGCATTGTAGAACGGATCGTAAATGCTCACGCCGACGATTCCGTTGGCGCAGGTACCCTGCATCAACTCGACACAACCATTGGGCGTGGGAAGTTCGAAGGCTCCGCCGGCGCTCAATCCAACGGTCGTGGCGATCGTTACTCCATTGTAAGTCCGACGAGTTTGCACCTGAACCAGGTCTGCCTCACTACGAGAGAAGGACGCACAGTTCATCGGGTCGAAGACGATCAACTCGATGTTGTTGAAGAGTGTGGCCTCACCGCCAAAGAGGGAAAAGGTCAGTCCGTTGGAAGGTCCGAAATTGCTGAAAGTGGCGACCAGTAGATCGTTGCTTCCACTACCAGTGGGGCAAGCAGGATCGTCGTTGTCACCATTTGCAATCAGGACGATATTGTTCAATCCATCGATCGAGGGGATGTCGATAATTCCATCCTCGGGATCAAAGTCGAACTCCAGGGTCGACCTGCGATGGATACCCAGGTTGATGATTTGTGGTTGGTTGACACGTTCAGCGGCGACGATGCCCGCGGCGATCCGGTTATCTCCTGTGGTGGCATCGAAGTACTCGAAATTGGCCGAGTTACTGGTGTCCTGCTGCCATGGCATCTTGAACTGTGGAGCGAAGATGGTCGAGAGAGTCTGGAATCCCCCGGCACTGAGGAGGATGTCATCGGTGGTTCCCAGAAGCCCATCAAATCCAGCCAATCCTTGCATGCTGTGTCCCGCCCGACCGCGTGCACTGAGGAATTCGGCATCGTCACCGTTGGCCGAGATGGCGGGGATGAAGGCGAGGGCTCCGGGATCGAAAATCTCCATCGACTTGAGAGAGGGGAAGACGTTGATATCGACCTGGAAACCGGGTTGGCCCGGTGCGAAATTCGGATCGATGATCGTCTCTGACCTTGATTCCTGGCCTCCAGCGATCAGAACTCGGCCGTTGGGCAGGAGAGTGGCGCTGTGGCGGAATCGCGGAATGGACATGTCCTGGTTCAACTGGAGGAAATCCGGGGCAAATTCACGACTGCTGATGTCGTAGATCTCGGACACCTCGGTGGCCTGGGCAAACAGGGCATCTCCGGTTCCACCGCAGATAAACACATTGCCGTTGGGTAGCAGGGTGGAGGTATGGAAGACTCGGCCACCTTGGGCGAGCAGCATCAGATTGCCCTCGACATCGGTATCGATGAAGTCTCCGGAAACCGTGTCGGGAATCGCTTGGTTGAGACCGACACTGGCTCCTTGGTCAAAAATCTCTGAAACATCGAGGGAGGTGAGGAATCTCTCATCACTTCCACCGACCACCAGTACGGTTCCGTCTTCAAGAGTGGTCGCCGTGTGTCCATAACGCGGAGAAACCATCGAAGGGCCGATGTATGTCGCATTATCTTCGAGGAACGCAGCAGCGTTGTTGATGTTTGGAACCGAGCTGATGTCTCCGTGACATCCGACGAATCCCAGCAGCATAGGAAGGCAGATGGTGAGTAGACCCATCCATCTGAAGTGAGAGGTTTGACGATCGGTGAAGCCGTGAAACTCCGGATGAGATCTGACGTGGGGGCTCATGCGTTTCTGCTCTTTCCAAGTGGCGACCGACGGTCGCCAAACTCAATACGAAGTGGGGCTCAGTTTGACGCCATCGTTTGCCGATGCTCATCGACGAGAATGTAAAATCTGATCTGGTCCTGTCCTGCAGACCGCCCGCGATTTCACGGGTAACGGTCGGGGCAGGAACCCCGCAGACCACGAATCAGACCAGCGATACACGATTTCCCGTAACCGCGCCCGAGGCTCGATGCCCTAGGCCCGTTAGTTCCTCGTTAGTTCCAGGAGTATCTTCAGTTCCAGGAGTACCTTCTCCTCAAGTGGCGGATTGTAGTTCTCCGGCGCAACCCTGTCCACCGTCGCCGCCAGGTCGATGGCTGCTAGGTCGATGGCTGCTAGGTCGATGAAGGCTGTCTAAAGTCGATTTCCAAATCGATCTCTCGGCAAGACCCTCTCCAGTTGATAGAGAGCATCATCAGTGCCAAAAAGGGGCCTCTGGAGAGGCTTGAATGGGGCCCTAGGGAGGGGGCATGTGCGATTTTGGCACAGTTGCAGGGCCCTCTGTCAAATACTCTTCTACCGCTGTAGGTACGTCTAGGAGCATCTGGAGAAGAAAAGTAGGGCCTCCGGGGCTCGAACCTGGGGATCACGCAATCCGAGTTCTTGCCATATCCTTCCGGAGGCCCCTCCATTGATGCATTCGGTGGGGTCGTGTTGTCAGAAGCTGCTGTTGCTCCCCTCGAGCAGCAAGGATGCAGGATCCTCGACCAGGATCTGCTCCGCAGAGAGCAAGGGGATGATGGTCGAAAAAACTTCCTCAAACGGGGTTCCATCGTTGTTGAGGATCTGTCCCTGTTCATTGCTGTAGTGCAGGTAAAGAACGATGCGGACAGCCCTGGGGAGAGGTCGTGGGAGCGGCTCCTCGACGATCTCCTCGCCAGTTGCGGGGTCGATATCACCCGGCTGCAGGACCGATCCTGGCGCCGTGCCGGTCTCCGTGCCCGATGCGCCGGTCGCGCCGCCTGACCCACTCGCTTCCTCCGCTTCCATCGCTGCGATGGCCGCCCTCTCATCGAGGTAGGGGAAGTCGGTCAGATTCTGGTCCGGCAGCAAGGTCGAGGCGTCCCACTCCTGGAGCCACTCGCCCTCCTCTCCGAGGAACTCGAAGTTGAGAGCCATCACTCGGTCGTAGATGGCACTTCGCTCGCCGGAATCGAAAGAATCCTCGGTCAGATCCCACGAGATCCTGCGAAACAGCACGCTGTCTCCATCTTTTCCTGGTCGCAGTGCGTAGCCGATGGAACTGAGTTCTCCGGTCCAGTTGGGGGTGTCCTCTGAGGGCTCAGCCACCGGTGAAGTGGTGATGAAATCGATCGAGTCCTCGGCATTCTCATCCTGGCCACGATCTTCACCACGGAAAACATCTGTTCCGAGACCACGCCAGGCGACGCCCTGAAGATCGCGTCTCATCTGGCCGAGAATCGCCTCTCCAACCTTGCCGGTGAGAGTGGCCTTCTGGATTCTTCGATCCGCCTCAAGGGTGGTGTCGAGGATCGTGTAGCACATCGACATCACGATGGTGAACATCCCCAGTACCACGATCAGTTCGATGAGGGTGAATCCTTTTTGTGACATCAGAATCCCGCTCCATTATCATAAGAGTTCAGAGTCTGGGCATTGGTGGCGAGTGGATCATCGGCATCGACTAAGACTCGAGTCGTCAAGACGTACTCTTCCGAACTGATCAGATCGGGCCCCGGATACTCGAGGGTTAAGGTGATCTCGAGCAGTCGTGGGCCGGTCTCTTCGGTGGAGAGATCCGTCACAATGGCGGACCAGGGCCAGCCAGTTGAAGAACTGTCGCTGCCAGGAAGTTGTGCCGTTCCGTCCAACCCTTCCGAGATGCCAAAAGCCGCCTCATCCAGTAATTCTCTCGCAACACGTTCGACCAACCGTTGATGATTGTAGTTGAAGGCTCGATCCACGGCATCGGTTCGCATGTATAGCAGGGTGAGGAAGGATCCGCCGATGATGGCCAACGCCATCACCAGTTCGATGAGAGTGAATCCATCCCGAGCGCTCAGCATCCTGGAGTCATGATTTACCATCGAGGGAACTCCGCCTCGTCGCCGGGCTTGTACTGGATACTGCCGATGATCGCCTCGAAGTGGACCGCAATCGATTGGTTATTTTCATTGGTCAGAATCACGATGTGAGATCCAGTTGTGCCGTACTCATCGAGAGTGATGTCGACAATTCCGTACGCATCGGATCCACCATCGGGGTGCATGATCTTGCTGATCTCGATCCCATCAGGAAGCGTTAGAATTCCCATCGTCTGACGCATGTCGATCTCGAGTTCGGGGTCTTCATCTTCTTGTGGAGGCAAGACGATGGTGAAGGAATTTTGGGCCAGATCGTACTGGATCACGTATTCTTCACCGACACCGCCGCCGAGACTTCGCGCCCAGCTGATATTCTGGCCGACAGTACGGGCTCCGGATCGGAGGCGGTACTTGGGTGAAAGTCCGTCAAGCCTCGGGGCCACAACCGATGCAAGCAGGCCGAGGATCGTCACGACGACGATCAACTCGATCATGGTGAAACCTGCAGTCGTGGCTTGCCGAGTCATGAGCTCAGCGTCCACTCTCATCGGAGTAGATATCGGTGTTGTACTCATCACCACCTTCGATGCCATCGGCTCCGAAGGAGATGAGAAGCGGACCCCGATCACCCAACTCGTAGTAGTAGTACTCGAGGGTCCATGGATCGAGAGGCTCTGAAGAGAGGTAATCGATATTGGAACCGTTTTGAGTGGCTGGCGGAGAAAGCAATTCCTCGATGTTGTCAGGCCAACGCTTGTGGTCTTCCCTGAACAATCGTGAAGCGGTCATGATGCTGCTGAAGTCTGCGCGAACGGCGGCGACTCTCGCCTGGTCCGATCGGCCGAACACGCTCACTACCACGGTGCTGGCAAGGATTCCTAGAATCGTGATAACGACAATCAATTCGATCAGCGAAAATCCCGCTGTCGGTTTGTGCTCTCGACGGTTCATGGCCGCCTCCTAATCATTAATTTCATCCCGGAATTGCCGGGAAGGTTTTACAGGTTGTTGAACTGCAATAGTGGTAACAGTACGGCCATGACGATGAATCCAACGGCCACCGCGAGTAGTACGATGATGACCGGCTCGACCATGGCTGTCAGACGCTGTATGGAGAGATCGATCTCTTCCTCGTAAGCCTCTGAGATCCGATCGAGTACGCTTTCGAGTTCTCCACTCTGCTCTCCAACGGCGATCATGTAGCCTACCATGGGCGGAAACATCTTGGATTTCTTGAGTGGCGTGGAGATGTCAGCACCTTCAACGATTCGGTCTGCAACCTGAGCGAGGGTCTTGGCCATCAGTGCGTTGTTGACGACCTTTCCAACGATGTTCAGGGCGTCGAGGGCCGGCAGTCCACTCTTGAGCAGAATGGACAGGGTTACTGTAAATCTAGAGATGGCGGATCGTTGCAAGAGGGATCCGATGACCGGGATTTTCAGCAGGAAGGTGTCGTACATCAACCGCCCCTTCTCGGTAGCGATCAAGGCCCTGAAGAAGACCATCGCAATCAGGGCGAAGATCATTCCCGGCAACCAGTACGCCTTGAACATGTCACTGATGAAGATCAGGATCTCGGTGGGGCGGGGCAAGACATTGCCCTTCTTGAGCAGCATCTCGGTGATCTTTGGCACAACGAAGGTCATCAAGAAGGACACGACCATGATTCCGACCATCACCATGATCGCTGGGTAGGTCAGTGCTGCGGAGATCTTCCCACGGATGGATGCTTGTTTTTGCAGGTAGTTCGCGAGACTCAATAGCACCTCATCGAGGTTCCCGCTCGCCTCACCGGCCCGGACCATGTTGATGTAGAGATCACTGAAGTATGCAGGGTGCAGTGAAAATGCATCCGCCAGTCCCGTTCCCGAAGTGATCTTCTCGCGAATGTCGCGAAAGATTACTTCCATCCTTCGATCCTCGATCTGCTCCACCAGAACTGTCAACGCTTCCGAGAGGTGAACTCCGGAAGCGAGAAGAGTGGAAAACTGTCGCGTCAGGATGGCCAGGTCACGAATATTGGCCTTGCGCTGCAATTGGAAGCGGCCGGCAGTCCCACCTCCACGAGCGATGGCATCGATCCTCTGCATCTTCGTGACGCGGAGTTTCTGATGACGCAACTTGTCGCGGCCATCGCGTGCCGTATCGGCATCGATGGTACCCTTCTTGTTGCGACCACGGCTATCGACGGCCTGGTAGGAGTAGATTGGCATCCGCGCTCCTGGCTAACTTCTAGAAGACATCCATCTGGGTGACTCGAAAAACTTCATCGGTCGTGGTGATTCCCAGAGCCACTTTCTTGGCTCCGTCCATACGTAAGGTTTTCAGGTGACCGGATTCGACGGCGACCTGCTTGATCACCGAGGCACTGGTGCGTGCGATGATCTGATCTCGAATGGTTTCATTGATGGTCAGGATCTCGTAGATGGCGGTCCGGTCGTAGTAGCCTCTACCCAGGCAATTTTCACAGCCTCGACCGCGATAGAGCATGCCTTCGAGCAGTTCATCTCGGGTTAGCCCAAGATTCGCGAGCTCGCTAGCTTCTGGCTCATAGGATTCCTTGCAACGTTGACAGATCACTCTCACCAGTCGCTGGGCAACCACGCCAATCAGCGAAGATGAAACCAGATAAGGTTCGACTCCGAGATCGATCATTCGAGTCACCGCACCGGCGGAATCATTGGTGTGTAGGGTAGAGAAGACTAGGTGTCCGGTATTCGATGCCTGTACAGCGATTCCGGCTGTTTCCTCGTCTCGAATCTCTCCCACCATCATCACATCCGGATCCTGACGCATCAGCGATCGAAGTCCGGAGGCGAAGGTGAGACCCTTCTTGGTCGAAACCTGAATCTGGCTGATGGTATCGAGGTTGTATTCGATGGGATCTTCGATGGTGATGATGTTCAGTTCTTGCGAGTCCATCTCGGCCAGGCCGGCATAGAGGGTCGTGGTCTTTCCAGAACCGGTTGGTCCTGTGACCAGCAAGATTCCGTGGGAAGAGTTGATCAGTTTTTCGAGTATCAGGTAGTTCTCTCGATCGAGTCCGATCTCTTCAAGTTCGTAGAGGCGTGCCGTCTTGTCGAGAAGGCGGAACACGATTCTCTCGCCGTAACTGGTTGGCACCGAGGAAATCCTCACGTCCAGTTCGCCGTCTCCGACCCTGAGTGAGGTTCGACCATCCTGAGGGAGCCTTCGCTCTGCGATATCCATCTTTCCCATCACCTTGACCCTGGAAACGAGTGCGTCCTGGATCTTCTTGGGAATAACCTTGGTGTCGTAAAGAATTCCATCGATGCGATACCTGACCTGGAGCCGATCGGAAAAAGGCTGCAGGTGAATGTCGGATGCTCGGTTCTTTTGCGCCTCGAACATGATCGTGTTCATCAGTTTGATGATCGGAGCCTTGTTGGCGATATCGAGTACGTCTTCAGTCTCGTCGATTTCTGCGGCGATTCCGATCAGGTCGTCTTCGTCGAGACCCTCGAGAAGTTCGTCCACATCTGCACTCGATTTTTGGAACGCTCGGTTGATCAATGCGATGATTTCCGCGCGAGGGGAGATCACCGGCTCGATGACTCTTCCGACCATTGCAGCGAGGTCATCCATCGGTTGGACATCGAGCGGATCACAGGTGGCGATATGAATCACTCCCGGGGTCTCGCTGACGGCGACCAGGTTGTAGGTGCGCGCAAACTGTGGCGGCACCATGTGGGTGAATTCTGTAGGTACAGTGCAATCGCTGAGATCAGCGAGGTACGGGATGCGTAGCCTCTTCGACAGCGCCTCCAGCAGAGCCACCTCGGTGACATAGCCCTTCTCACGCAGGATCTTGTCGAGTGCCTTGCCGGTGGAGCGTTCCTCCTGCTGGCACTCGTTCAATTGATCCTCGCTGAGGAGTCCTTCTTCGATCAGGTCGCTGAAGAGGGAGAGTCTCATGGTGTTTTCTCCGCCTCGGTGGCTGTCAGTCCTGGCCGGATCAAGGGAGCGAGTTGCTGGTCGCGTTTGTTATTTGGATCGGTGAACTGCTGAAGTCTCAGATCATCCTGGAAGGAACGGACCCCGTGGATCGCGTCCTTGGTGAAGTCGCCGAGATTATTGAAGTGATCATCATCGAGGATGTGTGCACTCAGGAACACGTACAGGTTGTCACGTGTAGAGTTAGAGCCACTCGACTGGAACAGGGTGCCGATGAAGGGAAGATCTCCCAGCAGGGGTACCTTGCTCTTGACCTCCGATTCGGCCATTTGAGCCAATCCACCGATGATGAACATTCCGCCGTCTGGAATCGTCACCTTTGAACTGATGATATTCGTCGATCGATCGGGGAGGGCGCCGGTTGAGTTGGAGACCCCTGAGAAGGAAGACACTTCCAACTCTAGCTCCAGCAGTACGACCTCACTGGAAATGGTGGGGATCAGTGACAGAGTGATTCCGGCACTTTCTGATTGCTGAGAAGTGGTGGTGTTGACGTTGGTGGTGTTAGAACTGGTGTAGAAGATCTCGTTTTGAACCGAGATCGAGTTCTCCTGATTGTCGTCCGCCAGGATGAACGGCGTGGCGAGGATGTTGGAATCCTCATCGGACTTCAAGGCACTCATGATCAACGGGAACTGACCGTCCTGCTGGAGTATTGCGTTGAGTCCTGCCCCGCCGATGCCGGGGATTCTGTTGACTCCAGTGATCACGCCATTGGGATCGACATTGGGGATGACCTCACTGGCACCGAAGGAGCTCAAGAGGATGCCGGTCAGTGCCTGGTCATCGAGGTTTCCGGCGAGGAATTCGAGGGTGTAGTTGAGACTGGAACTGTCCTTCACCTGCACCAGGGCGACCTCGAGGAATACCTGACGACGACGCTTGTCGATCTGTTTCAGGATGGCCTCGATCTGTTCGTACTCTTCCGGCTCGGCCTGGATGATCAACGAGTTGGTTTGTTCGTGGGGCACGATCCGCGTTGGAGTGAACTGTTGTTGTTGCTGCACTCCGCCGGCTCCACCAGTGGTTCCTCGGCCGGAGGTTCGGCTCGTGCCGCCACGGCTGGAGGATCCACGGCGCAGGGATCCTTCCGATCCTTCGACCAATTGCCGGATGTTATCCGCCAGTTCCTCTGCCTTGAGGTAGTTGACCTTGTAGATCCAGGTTGTGTTGCGGATGTTTCTCACCTTGGTGTCGAGTTCGTCGATCAACTGGTGAACCAGATCGAGTTCTGCCGGGTCCGAGGACTGGATCAGAATCTTTTGGGTGCGATTGTCAGCGATCAAGCGGGTCGATTCTCCCACTTGCCCAGTTCCGCGACCGACTGAACCCCGGTTGGCGGTGCTGCCGCCACGTCCTGCCTGGGAGGTTGGAGTTGAGGTCCTACGACCCGTGGATCCAGCGGATGATGTGTCACTCAGTGCTTCCTGGACAATGCTCACGATATCTTGGGCATCGGCGTAAAAAAGTTCGCGAATGACGAGCAACTCTTCGGGACCACGGACCTCGACATCGATGTATTCGACCAGTCGTTGGATGTGATCGAGAACGCGCATCTTGGCCTTGATGATGAGGGTTTCGTTATTGGTCACGGTCACAATCTTGAGACTGCCACTCTGACTTCCGGCACCCTGGATTCCGAGCAACTCTTGGAGAGCCTGACGAACCACTGCAGTCTCGACATGCTTCAGTTGCAGGACCAGCGTTGCTAGTTCATCGCCGGACTCGGAGACCTGATCGGAACCCGCCTCGATGATGGGGCTGACCGGATCAGAGGGCGGCTGGGTCCGTGCGGTGGTTGCTCGGACGTTGATCACCACGGTGCCGTCATCGAGTGTGCTTTCCCACAACTCGTAACCGTTGGTCTCGAGAATCGCCTGGACGATGGGATAGGTCAGCGGATCGACATCGCCCACCACATCGACAAATGTTTCCTCTGCAAATGCAGGATCTTTGCCAGCGGAGGGATAGTTCACGAACTTGCCAGAGGTGCGCTGGATGAAGCGCATCAGGCTCAGAACGGGGAACTTGCCTTCTTCCATTCGGTACATGGCCGGGTTGGAGACATCCGAATCGTTCGCTCCGGCAGCAGTGGCGGCTCCTTCGCGGGCCGTTTCCTCGCTCGTCTCTTCTTCGGAGACGGGATCGGGAGGATCCTGAGCCAGCATGGCAGTTGGAAGTACGATGCTGAGGGTGATGAACAGTACCAGAAGGGCCAATGGGGCCATCCAGGAGGTAAAGATCAGGGTCTCGCTTGTGGAGACCTTCGAATTGCGGGCCATTATGACACACCCTTCCGTCGTCGGGTTCATGGCGACTCTTGTTTCCTTTGATCGGCTGGATCGGGAAATCTCTTTCGGGGAGATCCAGGATTCCTCTGGCGGGAAAGATCCAACACGAGGCCGCGCTGTCGACCTCTGGGTTCCTCAAGTGCGAGGAAACACTGGTCTGAGCATCATTACGCAAATGAAATGCCCGTCCATGCCAACCGGGCAAGTTCCACAACTTTATTTTATTAAAGGAGTTATGCATATTCCGGTAACCATCACGAGAGATCTTCTGACTGATCTGGGGTGGAGAGTGTTTGATAATCGAACACAACGGAGCCGGCAAGAGTGGCTCTCAGGAAGGGCGATCCAGTTGATCGAGGAGCTTCTCGACGGCGGGCCAGAGGTGCTTGGGCAGCCGGATCATGAGGCTATTGGAGGCTCGATGGGCGACCACGTGAATCGGCCGTCCGCCGCGCTCTTTCCAGGCTCGATCCAGTTCCAGGGCCAGTTCCTTGGCGCGGCCAAAGCGGGTGGACCAGTTGCGGAGCACGGGCCTTTGGGTCCCCGCCACCGGTGGACAGTCTGCCGCGGAGAGCAGTTTCAGGTACTGTTCGAGACGCCGAGCAGAGGTACAGGAGATGATGACCGAGCCGGTCCGAGGATCGGCAACAAAGCGACTGTACCGATCGAGCGGTCCGATCTCTTGCTCGCGCTTGCGAGCGTCTTCTCGTAGTAATTGGCAGATCGGTTCCGGATCCAGGTGCTGGAGCGGGATCACCCGGATCTGATAGCGAGCCAGCGGCGGCTCTGCGTCAGGATCGGTGGTGGCCCAGTGGGGACCACGAACCAGTCCGCGGCGGATCGGCTTCAGTTCGATGCCCGCTTGCTTCAGTTGTGCTCTCAGGAGCATGGTGCTGGTCGAGGTGGAAAGGGCCAGCGGTCGCAATAACAGGATCGATCGATGGCCCAGGATTGAACTCTCCGAGATCACCTGCTGATCGGTGGCCAGGCTCCAGCCCTGAAGCAAGATGCCTACCGGGATCTGTCCGGCGGGAATCATCGACTGATCGGATTGCGGCAATGGCAGCAACAATCCGATCCAGGAGGCGAGCATCACGGGAATCATGAGGGACCCTTACTCGGCTCCAGATCCAGGTTGCGAATTCTCGAGTACAGCGTGGAGCGTTCGATTCCAAGAATTTCTGCCGCGCGCTTCTTGTTCCAGTTCACATGATTGAGCACCCGAGCGATGTGCTCTCTCTCCAGTTCCTTCATCGAGACCGGTTGCCACTCCGGGGTCGGCGATGGATTTGGCTTTCGGCTGGCGGTGTGATCGAGACGAAGATCATCCACTTCCAGTAATGTTGAGGGAGACAGGATCACGGCACTCTCGATGACATTTCTCAACTGGCGAACATTGCCAGGCCACGAATGCAACCGCATCGCAGTCATGGCATTGCGAGAAAGTTGCTTGCGCTGGCGACTTCTCCCACAGCAGAGATCGAGAAAGTGTTCTGCCAGCAAGTCGATGTCACCGGGTCGATCACGGAGCGGCGGCACCACCACTTCGAGCACCGCAAGTCGATAGTACAGGTCTTCACGAAAGCGACCCTGTGCGACCTCTTCTTGCAGGTCACGGTGGGTGGCGGCGACGATTCTCACATCGACCTCGACGGAGTTGTTGCCACCGACTCGTTCGAATCTTTTTTCCTCGAGTAACCTGAGCATCTTAGACTGTGCAGAGGTGGGCAGTTCCCCGATTTCATCGAGGAAGACTGTTCCTCCCGATCCGGCCTCGAACTTGCCAGCCTTTCGCTGATCGGCACCGGTGAAGGCACCTTTCTCGTGGCCGAACAGTTCACTCTCGACCAGGTTTTCAGGAATTGCGGCACAGTTCATCGCGATGAAGGGAGCCGCAGCACGACTGCCCTGGTAGTGGATCGCCCTGGCGACCAGTTCCTTACCGGTGCCGGTTTCTCCCCGGATCAGCACGGTGCCTTCAGTCGGAGCTGTTTTTCTTATGAAGTTGCGAACTTGATCGATTTGCGGCGAGTTCCCGATGATGGGCATCGAGTCGATCACGGTTCGAACCAGTTCTTTACGATCGCTGGACAACTCGATCAATTCTTCACCGACCGAGAAGCCCGCTCCGATGATTCCTGCAGCGACTCCAGAGCCCCACAATTCCTCGTCGCCGAAGGGTCTTTGGTCTCCGTCGAGGCGGTCGAGGTAAAGAATCCCTCCGATTCCATCGTGGACCGGGATCGGAGCCGCGATCACCGAGCGAATTTCATCTCCGACGACGCTCCGGCGGTCCGCAAATCGGAGATCTTCGGTGGTGTCACGCGAGATCACGGCTCGCCGGGATTGCATCACCTCGCTGTGAATCGTGTGGCTCAGAACGAATCCATGCATCGGGGTTCCGCTACGCGACCATGCAGAGCGACAGAGCCAACCTTCTTTTTCACTGATCAAGATGGCCCCCCGATCCGCATTCGTGCCTTCGACCAGCAGCCGTAGACCTTTCTCCAGGCGCGCTGAGTTCTCCTCGGCTGAGCGACCCAACAGCGGGGCGCAGGAGTGCAGGGCTCCCAGCACCTGGGCGGCTCGTTTGCCGTCCAACTCCTCGGGAGCGACATCGATTCGGTGCACTACCTGGGTTCTGGAAAGGGATTCCGAGGCGGTTGAGATCGCCGCTTCGAGTCGGATCTCGCTATCTCCGATGGCGAGCAAGTCGCCAGGTGCGAGTTCCGATTGTCGGACAGGATCATTGTTGAGATAGGTGCCGTTGGATGACTCCAGGTCGACTATGTACCAGCGTTGGTCCTTACAACTCAAGCGGGCGTGAAAGCGACTCGCAGCGTCATCGTCGATGGTCACGTCAGCACCGGGATCCCGGCCGATGACCAGTCCATCATTCATCGCTTGTTCGACCGAGATCTCGACGACATAAAAACCGCCGGAAGGAGTACAGATGTGGAGGCTAGTGCTCAAGGTCCGCCCTCCAGGATCCAGCTACGCATGATGCGATCCCGGTCGAGGAGACCAAGAATTTGTACCCTGCCGATGCGAGTATTCCAGCGTGCCAGATCTCCTTCACAACGAATCGCAGGAGCTCCCCGTGGAATCGCATCGACTGGCAAAGTGAAGGTCACGGTCGAAATGAGTCCGGTCGGATTGAGATCGGTGGGATTGAGATTGGCGGAGTCGAGATTGGCGGAGTTGAGATTGGCGGATTCGAGATCTGTGGAACCGTCCTGACGCGAGATCTGGAGGCGGTATCTGGCCCGCGTAGGGTCCTCGGAGGGTCTTCGATCGAGGGTGATGGAATGATCGACACCCTCCCGGATGAATGTCAGTTGCGATTGCTGTTCCACCTCGATGGGAACGGGTATTCCACCTTGAAGTACCTCGATGCGCGGAGCGACACCGCGTCCCACCGCCAGACCGATCCGCAGTCGATCTCCGGGTCGTTCCGGATCCTGAGCCGTTCTCAGTTCCAGATCGGGAGTGCCGAGGCAACGTAGTCCATCGATGCGCCACCTGCGTAGTTCCTTCAGGTAAGGAAAGGAGATCGCACGTGGATCATTAGCCCACAGTAATGTGCCGTCGCGGACCACGGGAGCGATCTGGACATGCCCCCCGGCATTCTCGGGGAGGGCGGGAAATCTGAAGAAACGTTCGATGCGATCTCCGCCCCCATCGAAATCGTAGGAGAGTAGTTCGTAGGGGGCCGCACTGGAGAGGATCCCCCGCAGGGTGCCATCGACCTGGATCCCGGTTTCTGATCGAGGTTCGGGCCAGAAGGTCCCCAGCAGGATGGCGCCGAGGAGCAGTGTCACTGCCAGCGAGATCTGCCTAACGGTCAGACGAGTTCTGGCGGGGGGGGCGATCTTCCGCTGTAACTGCTCCAACTCCGTCAGTAGTTCACCATGGTCATGGGGTCGATCTTCCGGACGCTTCTCCAGCATCCGAAGGATCAGCAGTGCCAGTTCCGGATGGATGTCTGAACGAAGGGACGAAGGAAACTTGGCGGGTTCGTTGACCTGGGCGACCATCAAATCGACCCGAGATTCTCGTTCAAAGGGCGGCTTCCCGGTGAGCAAGTGAAACATCGTGGCACCGAGACTGTAGATGTCCGAGCGCTCGTCGAGAGCCCAACCCTGGATCTGTTCGGGAGATCCGTACTGGGGAGTGCACAATAATTCTGGATCGTCTTGAGGATTTTCGCCGAGGTTTCCGGCCAGCCCGAAGTCCACCAGTTTGACGACTCCCCGAGCATCTTGCAGCAGGTTCGATGGTTTCACGTCTCTGTGAATGATGCCGCTTCTGACTGCAGCACGTAGCGCATGAGCGGCAGAGATGGCGATGCGGATCGTTTCCGCAGATGACAGGGGGCCGTGTTTTTCGACCTGGATCTCGAAGCTGGGCCCCTCGAGGAATTCCATCACCAGATAGGGAGGATCTTCATCCTCGTGGATGGCGTGAATCTGGCCGATGTTCGGGTGACTGACGGCAGCGATGGCTCGAGCCTCGGTCAGAAACCGCTCTCGGATGTCGACGCTCTCTTGCAAGCGAGGATGGATCCGCTTGATGGCGACGGTTCGCTGCAACCGCGGATCGCGGGCACGATAGACCACGCCCATTCCGCCCTCACCGATCTTCTCCTCGATGGAGAAGGAACCGATCTGGTCGAGGCGAGGAACCTTCAACGGCCGGGTCTCGTCGTGTGAACTCCCCGCATCGGTGGTGTCGCCGGGGGAGTGCCTTCGACTGGGAAGCAAGTGAGCTACCTTTCCTGCGCGAACCTGCGGGGACTTCTCGCCTGAGCAAGTAGTCGTGCTATCCTGCGGTCCCGACAGGGTGACGGGACTCGGGTCGGAAGCACAGGGAATAGTCTCACGATGTCCGCTACTTTCGAAAAGAACCTGTTCGCCGCAGCGGGAAAAGATTTCCGCTCATTGATGACGGCTGCCTTTCAGGCCGCAGGGCAGCATCCTGGCGATGTCGAGGTGCGTCGACTGACCGACGAGGATCTACAGATTCTGGTGACCGCCACGGATGTGGCCGACGGGAACGCCCTGGTCGACGCCCTGATCGCCCTCGGATTCGAGGAACGCGGTAATTCGGGGGAGCATAGTGAAGATCCGGTGAAATGGCAGCCAGCCAGCGCCGCTGGAGTCGCTCCCGAGGGTTTCTACAGCACGACTCACCACCACACTGAAGTTTTCGACGGAGCGGACTGGCAAGTCATCCCACAGCAGCGAATGGACGGCTGCATCACGCGCCGCGAAGGACTCCTGGCTTGCACCAAGTTGCGCGACGTGCAGGTCGGGGATGAGGTGGCGATCGGAATGGATGGTGTGCGCATCCGTGCCGAGGTCGCCGATGAGTCTCGTCCTGCATTCGCTTTCATGTCCAACGATGTTTCGTCCGAGCGGCGAGCCGAAGTTCAAATCCGGGCGGTGGTTGAACTGGCTAGAGCCGCCAGGGAAAATGGCAAGAAAATCGTCTGGGTACCGGGTCCAGTGGTGGTTCATACCGGAGCCGCGAATGATCTGGCTCAACTGGTCGCTGCCGGCTGGGTCGATGCGGTACTGAGCGGCAATGCACTGGCGGTCCATGACATCGAATCACAACTGCATGGAACCAGTCTCGGCGTATCGGTGACCGATGGAAGTGTCGTCGAGCATGGCCATTCCCACCACATGAGAGCCATCAATCGGATTCGCGAGCAGGGTTCCATCGAAGCGGCGGTCGCTTCAGGGGTCCTCGAAGGTGGATTGATGCACGCACTGGTTCAGCACCAGATTCCGTTTGTGCTGGCGGGGTCGATTCGAGATGATGGCCCGTTGCCGGAGACGATGATGGATCTCATCGACGCTCAAGATCGTTACGCGTCGCAACTGCAAGATGCGGGCTTGGTCATCATTCTCGCTTCGATGCTGCATGGAATTGGAGTCGGCAATATGTTGCCGGGCAGCGTGCCGCTGGTGTGCGTGGATATCCATCCGGCGGTGGCGACCAAGTTGGCGGATCGTGGATCGGCACAGGCACTCGGGATCGTGACCGATGTGGGTCTCTTCGTCCGTACCCTGCGGGAGCAACTGATCGGCTAGAGGCAGAAGCGGCTAGAGGGATGTACCGGAGCTGGGTTTCTGCTCCTCTTTGA
>JAPKAM010000038.1 GCA_028825265.1 Planctomycetota bacterium | reverse complement strand
GCACACAGCATCGGTACCGAATCGCCGCTGGAGACCGCCCAGCACCGGGGGCTACTGGGAGCGACCCAGCAGATCTCCCCCGCCTCCTTCATGCAGTAATCGATACTGCGACGCCATTCCTCATTCTGATTGTAGTAGGTACAGCGCGTGTCGAGACACAGGTTGCCGCCGATGGTGCCGGCGTTTCGAAGCACCGGGCTGGAGATGCTGGCCACCGCAGTGGCCAGTCCGGGGTAACACTTCTGCACCCTCTCATCCCTGGTGATGGCATCGAGAGTGGTGGTCGCGCCGATGATCAGCCCGCCGTCATCGGCTTCAGTGATGCCACGGAGAGCCGCGATTCCTCGCAAGGAAACCACCGACTCGGCACTCTGGTGACGACGCTTCATGTTGGGGAATAGATCGGTGCCCCCGGCCACCACTCTTGTGTTGACTGGATCGGTTGCGATCAAGGCGACCGCCTCCTCGATGGTTGCAGGCTGATGGAAGGTGAACGCGGGTAATCTCAGCATCAGTTCTTTCCCTTCACCGCATCTTTGCGCTCGGTCATGGTCCCGGTTCCATCACGAACTCCCGCATCCTCGATGTTGATGGCCTTGCCATCGCCGCCCTCCTGCGGGGTCGGAACTTTAAGCGGAACACCGAACTCGATATCGGGGAATGACTTTGGCCCGAAGCGGCCCGGCTTGCCTTTCTCCTGCGCCTCGATCGCCTGCCTGACCATGTGCGGTGCGATGGGAATCTGATCGATTCGTACCCCCACTGCATCGAAGATGGCATTGGCCACCGCAGGCATCATCGGGAGCAGCGGACCCTGTCCCACTTCCTTGGCTCCGAAGGGGCCATTGGGGTCGGGATCCTCGATGATGTAACTGGTCACTGGCGGCATCTCGGCGAAGGTGGGTGACTTGTACTCCAGCATCGACGGATGCTTGTGGACCAGTGCGCCCGATCGTTTCTTGGGCAGACGACGGTAGACCTGCTCCTCCATCATCGCCTCGCCCAGGCCCATGTAGACCGATCCCTCGATCTGTCCCATCACCAAAGCGGGGTTGATGCACTGTCCCACATCGTGGGCCATCCAGACCTGTTCGATGCGGTAGATGCCGGTCTCGCGATCGACCTCCGCTTCCACCACCGCAGCGCTATAACTGTAGGCGGGGGAAGGTCCAACCCCGGCACCGCGGTAGCGACCGGGAGAGCGTGGAGGGGTGTAACTTCCGGTGGTTCCGAGGGTACCGAAACGCGATTCCGCCTCGATCACCGCCTCCTGAAAACTGAGTCCATGATCGGGATTCTCGCCATGGAAGACACGACCATCGGCAAAGACCAGTTCCCGAGCGGGGACATCGAGCTTTTTTGCGGCTCCCCTGGCGACCAGCGTGCGCGCTCTTTCCGCGGCCTCGATCGCTGCATTTCCAGCCATCAGGGTGACTCTCGAGGAGTAACTTCCCAAATCCACTGGAGTCAGATCGGTATCGGCCACGCAGAGCCGAATGTCCTTCAGGTCGATCCCCAGGATCTCGGCAGTGATGGCTGCGATCACCGAATCAGAACCCTGACCAATCTCGGTCTCGCCGCAGAAGAGTGCCACACCGCCGGAACGATCCAGTTGCAGTTGCACGCCCGATTGCGGCATGTGATTCCAGTAGATGGGAAGCCCGGCTCCACTGAGGTAGGAACCGCATGCGAGCCCCAGACCGCGACCGTCCGGCATCTTGCCATGACGTTCGCGCCAGCCACTGCCCTCCACCACCGCCTCGATGCACTGGCCCAGGCCCATCGAACCGACCTTCAGCCAGTTAGAAGTAACACTGTCCGGCTTGACCAGTTGCTGCATTCGAAGGTCGGCAGGATCGATGCCCAGTTGGTGAGCGATCTTGTCGAGGTGCACCTCGAAGGCGAATCGGGGTTGCGGAGTCCCATGACCGCGCTTCGGACCACAAGGAGCCTTGTTGGTGAAGGCGCGAATGCTCTCGAAGCGATACTTCGGCAGGTCGTAGGTGACCGTTTGTAGCGCTCCGGTGTAGTAGGTACTGGCGACTCCGTAGCTACCGTAGGCACCACCATCGAGAGCCGTTTGCAGGTGCTGTGCGGTGAGAGTGCCATCCTTCTTGACACCGGTTCGAATCTTCATCAGCACCGGATGTCTTCCCCGATGACAGTAGAAGACCTCTTCCCGGGTGAGACAGATCTTGACCGGGCGCCCGAGAGTCAGTGCCATCTTGGCGGCACAGATCTCGTGATTGAAGGGATCGCTCTTGCCACCAAAACCACCGCCGTTGGGACAGGCGATGACACGGATTCTTGCGGCAGGGATTGCCAGCACCTTGGCCAGCGATCGATGCAGATAGTGAGGAGTCTGGGTCGAGGAGTAGACGGTGATCCGATCGGTTTCCTCGGTCAGCGCCACCGTTGCGTGCTGTTCCATCGGCAGGTGAGTGTTTCCCTCGTAGTACATGACGTCCTCGAAGATCTGATCCGCTTCCTCGAAACCCGCATCGACATCGCCGAATTCCATCGACAACTTCTTGTGCAGGTTGCCCTCATCGCCGTACTCATGGATCCGTGGCTCAGGAGTGGCGATCGCTTCCTCGACCGTGGCGATCGTCTCGAGCGGCTGGTACTCGATTTCCACCGCCAGTGCCGCCTCGTGCGCCTGGTCCTCGGTAAGAGCGGCCACCGCCACCACCGGATCTCCGACAAATCGAACCTTGTCGATGCAGAGCGCATGCTCGTCCTGGCTGACCGGCAAGATGCCGAACGGATCCGGCATCGAATCGCCGGTCAGGAACCCGACCACCCCCGCCATCGCACTCGCCTTCGAGGTGTCGATGGAGATGATTCTCGCGTGAGGTACCGTCGAGCGCACCAGTTTCATGTGGACCATCCGCGGAAAGGAAAGGTCGTCGGCAAAACGGGTCTGGCCCGTCACCTTGGCGCGACCATCGACCCGTCGAAACGGGGTTCCGATCAGCCGTAACTGGTCACTCGTCACCGGTCCAGGTTCGTCATCGGGATGTGAGGTATCAGACATCAGTGGCCTGCTTGCCAGGCAGCGGATCGCCATAGATCGCACTCTCTGGCGGACGGAATTGATCGTCCCCTCGCATCTTTGCGGCCGCCCATTCGATCGCCTCGAGAATTTTGTGGTAGCCGGTACAGCGACAGAGATTGCCGGACAGCGCCTCGACCATCTGATCTCGGGTGGGAGCATCGTTGTCCGCCAGCAGTGCCTGGGCAGCCAACAGGATGCCCGGCGTACAGTAGCCACACTGGGCCGCTCCGAGGTCGGCAAAACACGATTGCAGCGGGTGCAATTCGTTGCCCTGCATCATTCCCTCGACCGTCTCGATCGATCGGCCCTCACATTCAGCGGCTAGTTCCAGGCAGCTGAGTAGCGGTTTCCCGTCGATCAGCACGGTACAGGTGCCACACTCTCCCAGTTCACAGCCATGCTTGGTTCCGGTGAGGCCCAGTTCTTCTCTGAGCACCTCCAGCAGACTGTGATGGACTGCAAAGGCGACCTGATGTGGCTCACCGTTGACCCTCAGGGTCCGGGTGGTGGATTGCTGAGACATTTCCCCCCGATTCGCGGATTTATTCGAAGGATGGCACCCGGGAGTCAAAGAGTCGTGATGGCCCTGGAATCTCCTGCTGGGTACCAGTGATGTGATTGTTGGAATCGACTCTGACCACCCTGGGCTGATGATCCTGAAGCTCTGAATCCTCCAACTCGACCCAGCTGGCGATGATCACGAGATCCCCCGGTGAGTTCTGATGGGCGGCCGCACCATTGATGCAGATGGTCCCCGATCCCGCCTCACCCGGCAGGGCATAGGTGACGATCCGACTGCCGCGGGTGACATTCCAGATGTGGACCTGCTGCCCCGAAACGATGTCTGCCG
Source organism: Planctomycetota bacterium (assembly GCA_028825265.1). Lineage (GTDB taxonomy): Bacteria > Planctomycetota > UBA8108 > UBA1146 > UBA1146 > QNYK01. The sequence continues at coordinate 19,694 of JAPKAM010000038.1, read as the reverse complement.
CCTCGAGCAAGTCTGTGTCGATCGACACGGAGCCCTCGTAATCCAGGTCGGCCCCGGTCACGGTGGCCCTGTGAATCTTGGAATGCAGCATCGTGCGCCGCATGACTCGCACCTATCCTTTCGGGCCGGAACAAGCACTGACTCGTGAAGAGGAGATCATAGCCTGAGGGGAGCGCCCGGAACCAGTGATTCGATCCGATCTGGCCACCAGATTCGACTGACCGTCACGTCAGATTGGTTGCCCCATACGGCTCAATACGGCAGGATGATAGAGATCTCGGCGGAGGCAAAGCCACCGGACCCAGGATCCAGTCTCTCCGATTCTCTCCCACCGGAAGGGGGCCACAGATGGACACGATCTCCTTCCAGGTAGATCCCACTCGATACCGCCACTGGAACGTCTCCAAGGATGGCTCGGTGATGCAGATCCACATGAATGTCGATCCAGAATTTCCACTCAAGTCAGGTTACGACCTGAAGTTGAACTCCTACGACCTGGGAGTGGATATCGAACTCGCGGACATCGTTCGCAGACTTCGATTCGAACATCCAGAGATCACATCGCTAGTGGTCAGCAGCGGTCACGAACAGGTCTTCTGCTCCGGAGCCAACATCCACATGCTGGGAACCTCGAGTCATTCCTGGAAGGTGAACTTCTGCAAATTCACCAATGAAACCCGCTGCGAACTGGAAGACTGGGCTGCTCAGGCAGACGTACGTTCCATCTGCGCGGTCACCGGCCCCTGTGCCGGAGGTGGTTATGAGTTGGCCCTCGCCTGTGACGAGATCTGGCTGATCGATGATGGGAACAGTGCGGTGAGTTTACCCGAAACCCCGTTGCTGGGAGTCCTGCCCGGTACTGGAGGTTTGACTCGGTTGGTCGACAAGCGAATGGTCCGCCGCGACCGAGCCGACGTGTTCTGCACCCTCGCCGAAGGATTCAAGGGCAAACGAGCTCTCGAATGGGGCCTAGTCGATGTCGTCGCCCCCCGATCAAAATTCGATGAGCAACTGCAACAACACCTCGCTCAGATCGAATCGGATCGCCCCGGCCGCAACGATCGCCAAGGGATCACCCTGGGGCCCATCGAGGTCACCGAAGCTGACGGTGTGCGGAAGACATCCACATTGTCCGTCGACTACAAACCTGAACAACGCACCGCCGAGTTCACCTTCGTGATCCCTTCTGCGGCGGGGGCCCCCACCACCCTGGAAGAGATTCACGCCGCAGGAGATTCTTTCTGGCCGTTGAGATTTGCGCGAGAACTGGAAGATGCGCTGCTCGACCTGCGGGTCAACCGTAACGGCATAGGGCTGGCCCTGCTTCGCACCCAGGGAAGCCTCGATGACATCCAGGCGTGGGACCAAATTCTCCTCGGCCACCGTGGGGACTGGTTTGTCGATCAGATCGTTCATCTTTTCAGCCATGTGATCCAGCGCCTAGAACGAACATCCTGTAGTTTCTTCGCTCTGGTGGAACAGGGCTCCTGTTTCGGCGGCTCGATGCTAGAAATCGCACTCGCCTGCGATCGGATCTACATGCTCGATGAGGATGGTGTCGAGGTTCAGCGCTCGCCGATGAATGAAGGCTTGCTGCCGATGACCACCGACATCACCCGAACAGATTGTCGCCTGCTAGGCGAACAAGAACTGGCAAAATCCACCATCGGGAACCACTCCCGACTGGACGCCACCAGCGCCGAGAAGATGGGGTTGGTCACCGAGGCTCTTGACGAGTTTGATTACGAGGACATGGTTCCGGTGGCCATCCAAGAACGGGTCAGTCTGTCGCCCGACTCGCTGACTGGCATGGAGGCCAATCTCCGTTTCGCCGGTCCTGAAAACATGGAGAGCAAGGTGTTCGGCCGACTCAGCGCGTGGCAAAACTGGATCTTCATCCGTCCCAATGCAACGGGACCCCAAGGCGCATTGACACTTTACGGACGACCCGAGAGGCCAGAGTTTGCCTGGGACCGGGTCTAATGTCCTGCCATGAATGGAAAAGAAGAGGAGTGCGATGAGCACCGTGGATCGCAACGGGAAGATTCCCAACAATGTCGATCTCGCCGGAGACAAGCGACTTCAGCGAGCCCTAGAGCACTGGCTCCCTCTCTACATGGAGTGGTGGAACGACATGGGGCCGGCAGGGTTCCAGACCAATGACATCTACCTGAGAACTGCAGTCTCGGTGGAAGCGGGAGGCTGGGCCAACTTCGATTATGTCAAGATGCCCGACTACCGCTGGGGAATTTTTCTCACCCCGAACGATTCCGTCAACAGCATCGGATTCGGTGACCACTACGGAAAACCGACATGGCAGGAGATCCCCGGGGAATATCGGGGCAACTTGCGACGGATCATCGTGACCCAGGCAGACACCGAGCCTGCATCCGTCGAGCAACAACGCTTTCTCGGAACCATAGCACCGTCACTCTACGACATGAGGAACCTGTTCCAGATCAATGTCGAGGAGGGCCGCCATCTGTGGGCAATGGTCTACCTGCTGTTCCGTTTCTTCGGCAAAGATGGTCGCGACGAAGCGGAGGAGTTACTCAGCCGCCGCAGTGGAGATGAAGACAAACCGAGGATCCTTAACGCCTTCAACGAGGCTTGCGATCACTGGCTCTCCTTCTTCTGCTTCACTCACTTCACCGACCGTGATGGCAAGTTCCAGCTCGCCTCCCTCGCCGAAAGTGGTTTTGAACCGCTCGCTCGAACCTGCGACTTCATGCTCACTGAAGAAGCTCACCACCTGTTCGTGGGGGAAACCGGTCTCGATCGAATCATCAAACGCAGTGCCGAACTGACCATGGAAACCGACGGTGACCCGATGAGTGCCGGTGGAATCCCGCTGGATATGATCCAGCGTGCCATCAATTACTGGTTCACCTATAGCCTCGATCTGTTCGGCGGTGAAATCTCCTCCAATGCTGCCAACTTCTTTGGCGAGGGCCTCAAGGGAAGATTCAAGGAGAAATCTCGCTACGAGGATCACGTCATGAAGACCGGCATCAAGATCGTCCCGCAGGTCATAGGAGGAGTCCTCGTCGAAGATGAAGTGCCCTATCGCAATGCCATCAACGAGGTACTGCGTGATGAATACATCGAGGACTGCAAGCGTGCCCTGCGCAAGTGGAACCGTACCCTGGAGAAATCCGGAGTCGGAGTCGAACTGTCGCTGCCGAGTCGAAGATTCCATCGGCACCAGGGCATTTACGCCGACTATCCGTTCGATCCCGAGGGGAATCTCATCACCAAGGAAACGCTAGAAGCCAACACCAGCCGCTGGCTCCTCAATAGCGCGGATAATGATTTCCTCGTCTCCATCATGAACCAGGTGATCGAGCCGGGTAAAATGGCCAACTGGATTGCACCCCCCTCCAGAGGGATCAATGGCCAGCCACTGGAATTCGAGTACGTCCGCCTCTGATCGAAAGAGACCTCGAGAAACGACCTCCAGCGCGAGACGATTACTTCATCGGAGATTGATCCGAGGGAACGATTCTTCCGAGCAAGGCATCGGCGATCGCCTGCTGATGGACCGGCCGGCAGCCAAAGGCAGTGATCACCGAGATCCCTGAAATCCCTGAGATCCCCGCACTCTCCGGGATCGCCACAAGGTCGCGCGGGTCCTCCAGCAACACGATGATCAATCGTTCCACCTGGGCCGCCACCGCTTCGACCATCGCACGAGCCGACGTACTGTGGCGAAATCCTTGCAGCACCAGGACCGTTTCTCCGACGACTCTGGCCCTCGCAAGTACCCGCTCGATCTGTTCGAGACTCGGATCGGAATCGATCTTGAGAGTTTCGACACGATCGCCCAGTTGATCCGCGAGAAGGGTCAAGTCCATCCCGTGAAGGGGATCCTCGACCGGGCTGTTGGCCTGCAGCGCGGGTAACACCAGCAACCCCGTTGCCGACCCCGACAGAGTCGCCGCTGGGCCTGCCAGCAAGGTGGTCCCGCAGCGGGCGATCTCCAGCGACACGGTTTCTCCGGCGACAGTTGCAGCCGGTTTCAGCGCTGGCCACTTCGACAAGGCGTCGAGCCGGGAGAGACTCTGTTGATGTTGCTCCTGCCGCTGCGGGTCCTCATCGATGAGCCGCTCGAGCAGCCGAAATGCCTTCAGTTGCAGAGCCGGGGTGTGGCTGACCAGTAGCGCATCGTGGCCCGCATCCGCCGCACCTTCGATGACCTGTTCAAAATCAAATCCAGCGACACCGCCCATCTCCAGGCAATCGGTGATGACCACCCCCCGATATCCAAGATCATCTCGCAGAAAACTCAGCGCCTCGGTCGATGTCGTGACCGGATGAACTGAATCGAGAGCCTCCGCCACCACGTGAGTCGTCATCACCATCGATGCTCCAGCACTGCCCGCCCCGTGGAATGGAACCAGGTGAGCCTCGCTCCCTCGGCTCGAAATCCGCGGCAGTCCGTGATGCGGATCGACCTGGACTCGACCGATCCCGGGAAAGTGTTTCCAGCAATCGTGCACCCCTTGTTCCCGATGGCCGACTCCAATCTCGGTCGCCAGTGCCAGTGCAAGTTCGGGGTCCGATCCAAAGGATCGTGAACCGATCCCTCGCTCTTCACTGCTCTGAATCAGATCAACACAGGGCGCCAGATTGACGTCGATGCCGATCTCTCGCAATTCCTGACCAGAGATCTGGCCCTGGAGCCGAGCCAGTTCGAGAGCGCGGGGCCGATCGCGGCAAGCCGCCGCTCCCAAGGATAGGTTTCCGGGAAACATCGTGACGCCAACGGGAATCCTCACCACTCGCCCACCTTCCTGGTCGATGGAGATGAGCAGGTGAGATCCCAGCAATTCTCTCAGCCGAGTCACCAGACCCATCAACTGGCAATGGGAAGTCACGTTTCGGCCGAACAGGATCACCCCACCCGGCTCAATCACTTGCAGGTGGCGAGCAGTCTCGGATGAAATTTCAGGGTCGGGAATCCCGATCCATAAACGGCGGCCGATCATCGTTTCTCCCTCGGATCGAGTGCGCAGATCGCTGCGGTCAATGGCGCGCTGAGGACAATCCACCAGGGCCAGGCGATCAGCACATCTTTGATCCCCAGTATCGGTTTCTGGAAAAATAGTGCCAGCCCCACCACCGTTCCAACCATGAGCCCGGCCACCGCACTTCGGCCACTGCCACGGCTTGGGAGAAATGCAGCACACAGAAATACCCCAAGCAGCGCACCGTAGATGATGGTCATCGATGAGAGAGCCAGGGTGACCAGATCATCCGTGGCAGACCAGCCTTGTTGATCGAGCCAGGAAAATCCTACTGCCGTCAACGCCAGCAATGCGGTGATGATCACGGTGATGCCTCGTATCGATGGTGTCTGATCATCGGCAGACTTCTGCAGTACGTCGACGCTCCAGGTCGCGGAGATGGCACAGATGGCTGAATCGAGGCTAGACATCGCAGCGGCCAGAAGCCCTGCGATAAAAAGACCGAACAAGCCCGGAGGCATCGTGTGAATGGCGAACAGCGGCACCACATCCTTGGAATCGATGAGCAGTTCCGACGGAGTGAGCGCACTGGAACAGGCCAATGCAGTCCCCACTAGCAGAAACAGGGCGGTCAGAGGCAGATTGAGGAATCCAGAAAACACCAGTGCACGCCCGGCAGAGCGACCGTCCTTGCAAGTCAGCAGTCTCTGAACCATGTCGTGGTCAGTTCCATGAGTGGCCATGGTGAGAAAGAAACCTCCGATGAGGGCGACCGGCAACGATTGGCCATCGGACCACCCACTGACCCATCCACTGGCCCATCCACCGGCTTCTTGACCGACCACATCGGAAGGCCAGTGAATGATCTTGATGGCATCGGTCTGGCGAATCCAATCGACAAAGGTCTCCACTCCTCCGGGAATCGTAGTCACTGCCACCACCAGCAGCGCCAGTGCAGAGACGATGAAAGTACATCCCTGGACCACATCAGTCGCAATCACTGACCGGATCCCACCGACACCAGAGTAGATACCCGCGATCACTGCGCAGATCAGAACGGAGAACTCCATCGAGTACTGTGTCACGACAGAAAAAGCGATCGCGGCGAGGTAGAGCCGAACGCCGCTGGCGAGGATCCGACCGACCACGAATGCCAGCGCGGTCCCCCTCCTGGCCACTGGCCCAAAGCTCTGCTCGATCAACCCGTAGACGGTCTTGACGCCGAGTCGATGATAGAGCGGAACCAGGGTTCGGGAGAGCACGATCTTGGCCAGCAATGCACCGAACCCGAACTGTAGATAGTACCAACTCATCTGAACGTAGGAATTTTGAGGCACTCCGATAAAGGTGGCCGCCGAGAGTTCGGTCGCAATCAGCGATAGCATCACCGCAGTCGGGCCGAGACTTCGACCCGCCAGCAGAAATTCATCGGCGCTGTCGCTGCGTCGAGACACACGAAGTCCGATGGTCAATACCAGAGCCAGGTAGCCGCCAATGACGAGCCAATCGATGAAATACATGGCAAGAGGATAAGGCCTAGTCGCATGCTCGACAGCCCAGGATCGACTGGAAATTATTCCCCCAACCGGGACAATCAGGCAATGTCAGATTCCACCAGGCCACAGCGAGACTCTCGTCTCGACCAGATCTTCTCGGATGAGTCCAGCGCCATCGGCGAGGCTTGCCTAGAACTGGTACCGATTGTTTTCGACGACCCGGAACTGGAGCAACTACTGATCGATCTGGTGCAGTGGGCCATCGACCAGGGAGAGGGCTTCGATGCCGGAGTACTTTGCTGCGCACTGATCCTGGGGGAGATTCGTAGTACCCCCAGCACCAACACGTTGCTGAGTTGCCTGCAACAAGATGATGAAATTCTCCAGCGGATCTCCACACGATCGTTGCAACGGATCGGAGCCCCAGCTTTCGACACGATTCTTGAACTACTGGAAGATTCCGAAATCGACGGTGAGATGGCTGCTCTGATGGTCGAATGTCTCGAAGGAATTTCCCTACACGATCTTCCACACTGCCGAGATCACATCGAGACACAACTACGCCTCGACCTGACTCGTCCCCAACTTCCTACTTTGAGAAAAGAAGCCACCGCCATTGCACTCTCGCATCTGGGAGTGGCAGACGCAGTAGAATTGATGGAGCAGGTACTGCAGCGGGATTTCCCCGGGGGCAATGCTTTCATTCTCGACGCTCTCGAATTACTTCAGGAGCATCCCGAGGGTCTGAAGGGGCATGCAGAGGATCCCATCGAACAGGTCGTTCGTTGGCTCGAGGACGAAATCGTCCCCGGCGGAGATCTGGATGCCTCTCTGTGGGCTGATTCCCTGGGCGATCCGGAATCGAGTTCCGAGCCGATCTCCGAAGCGGATGAAACGGGTGATTCCGAGCGACGCCACCGCTGATCCAGCGCTCTAGACTTCCTCGAAGAACCAAGGCTTGAGTGCCTGCAAGTTCTGCTCGTAGCCCTCAGGATCCAGCAACCAACAGGTGCTCGACACCGAAGAGAGCAGACTATTACCATCTTGAGGCGTGAAGCAGAACCCTGTGATCTGGGTGCCATTGACCACCGAGAGTGTTTCGTGGGGAATCACCGTCTGGTTGAGAATCCTGCCGAAGAAACCATGATCCCTGCCAAAACTGAACACCTGATTGGCAGACTTCTTGTAGGTCAGTGCCAGGCGGTCATTTTCCTTCACCCGTCCCAATAGTTGCTCGACCGAGGTCGGCTCCTTCACCTCAATCCTGAACCTGAGGGTGTGCATGTACTGCGAATTCAACTTCACCGCACTCGAATACAACTGAGGAAACTCGAGATTCTGGGTCTGAAACAGGTGATAGGCATCTCTCGCATGGTGCGTCCCGAACTGACTGTCCCCATGTTTCTCCACCTGGGGTGAGGGTGCAAATCCTGAATCCTGACTGACATCATTGGCTCTTCGCATGCAAACGAAGTCGGCGGAGACGAGATTATCTGGCAGCGTGCCATGACCCAGCGCCATCGTTTTGATGATCGCGGCAAGATTGTGGGTGTTGCAGGAGACGACATGGAGATACCGATCTTTCCCGGGTATCAGAGCGTCGTCATTGATGCCGCGAGCATACATCTTTCCAAAGCCAAACTCGGACCCCTGTGCCACAAAACCTTTGACGCCAGAGGCCGATCGATAATATTCCTCCTTGTTTGCAAGACCTGCACCGGAAGGCGTGCAGTCGATCACCACCGCCGAGCGCTCGATGGCATCGCGGGTGACAAAGGAGGGGTGGATTCCGATCTTCTCGAATCCAGCGATGGATTCCTTGGCGGTCGAGAGCAAGGCTCCTCGGTCGAGCAGAGTCTTCACTTTGGATCGATCTGCCAGATTTGGAGATCGCTTGTTGAAGGTCACCTCGTCGATCCCGAGTTGATCCTTCAGATGACAGAGCAGCCCGATGAGGGGCTCGCCAATCGTCCCCGTTCCAACGACATGAACAATCCTAGACATTTCAGTCCCCCATATGCATGTTTTCTCGAGCCGCCCCATGCTTTCCCGAGTCGCCACCAGGCCCAGGGAATCGCTTCCCCTTGCCCCCATCGAGACTATGCGATGATCGAGGCGGGTGCGACAATTCCCACACCAATTGTCCCGTATGCCCGCAGCGATTCACGAAAGCGGCCCTTCGGGAATCTCCCGAAGGGCCGCTTTACTGGCAATGTTAGAAGTTCAGCAGCCGATCGCTTTACGGGTTGCAGGCAACATCATCTTCACAATCTGGATCCTCACAGTCGATCAAACCGTCCAGGTCGTCATCGAGTCCGTTGTCACAGATCTCGAGGGGACGATCCGCAAATCCAATCGACACGCGATCGATCTGAGGTGTCAAACCCAGGTTGGTCGCATCTGCGTAGAGGAAGTAACGCACCACCACCGACTGAGGGTTGACCAACTTCGAGGGTTCGGAAACGATTCCCAGCAAGGGGCCAGGCTGCCCCGAAGCCGTATCACTGTGTCCGTAGCCTTCGTAAAGGACATGCAAGTTGATGGGACTGCCGGTCAGAAGTTCGGGGACCGCAGCATCGACCAACAAGTTCGAGTTCAAACTACCGTCATCGCTGACCAAGGTGTATGGAGTGGATGCTGTGGTGCTGAGACTCGTTCCAAACTGCAAGAAGGAGCCCACTGAAGCCGTCGGGCTGACGTCGATCCCTGTATCGGAGAAGCCCAGAGGAGTTTCGACCCTCACCCAACCTTCTGCGCCACCGCCTCCAGAGGGGGTGGAAAGAACCGTTGAGTATGGACTACCTCCGGGATACGACTGGTTTGCAAAGCCTCCACTGACATCGAGAATGGCTCCGGGTTCCACGATGACAACACTTCGCCCACGGATCCGGATCGCCCCTCCAGCACCAGCACCCCCTGCCGCCGCGCCTTCAGGAGCGAGGTAGGACGGTCCCCCGGTGGCGAAGACGCCAGCGGTGGAGTGAATTAGCATCGGGCCACTGGAGGTGAGTTCGAAGTAACCACCTCCACCGCCGCCCCCAGATCCAGGAATCGAAACGCTGGTATCGGTATCAAAAATCGCACCACCCCCAGCACCTCCAAGACCGCCCACATTCAAGGGAAGGCTGGTCCCAGGATTGTCGGGGTCGGGAACGAGGAAGGATGCTGCTCCATAGGAACTACCCCCTTGCCCCGCCTCGGGGAAGATCGGATCCGTACACTCACCGGCGCCGTTTCCATTGGCTCCCGAATCTGCATATCCACCGCCGCCACCGCCGCCGACCGAGCAGGTCAGCGGGGATCCCTCTGCGGCCTGACCTCCAGTCGCCGCAGCGATCAGTTCAGGAGGAATGGTGTCACCGGGATCTCCTCCCGGAGGAACACCCTCGTAAATCAAGTTCGCCGGGACCCCGTCAGGAATCCCACCGTCGGCACCATCGGTGAGGGCTCCCGACTGGGCCATTCCACCCTCGCCTCCGGTCCCTCCACCCGCACCGGCCAAGCCACCCGCAGCGATCACTGGATTGACAGGATCGGTCAGGTCAGGGATGCCACCGGGCAGGCCGCTCACATCCACGGTTCCCGACAGATCGACACTGCCGGCAGATCTCAGGATGAGGGAGTTGAGTCCTTGTGCCTCGAGCAAGGCGAACTCCTCGATGATGATCGAGGCGAATTCGAAGACTCCATCGACGCCGTTGTCATAGATCAAACTGCCCGCGCCGTTGGTGATGGTGCCCACATCGGTGTCTGCCAAATATGGGCTATCGGCCGCGGTCAGCAACATCACTGTGCTGCCGGTACCGACTTCAATCTCCCCGGAGGCGACTCCAAAGGAGGTCCCCGCACCCACTCCGAAGGGTGGGAACAAAGTGTTCACATCGATGGTTCCCGGAGCCACGAGGGCACCGTTCATCTCAAAACGAACCAGACCATCCGCACCCGATCCACCTTTTTGGATCTGAGATCCGTTGGGGGATTCGAGTTGGATTCCACCGAATCCACCGATCGCTTGGATCGATGCCGTGGAACCCACTTCCAGGTCACCGGTCGCCCTCACGATCAGAGATCCACCGCCTCCACCGCCTCCAGCTCCGGCCGTCGTTCCCTGGATTCCGCGCTGACCGCTTCCACCAAAGAGCAGGATCTGGCCGTTGATCCGAATTGAACCATCGACCACAATTAACATCGCTCCACCGCCGCCGCCGCCGCCGCCGCCAGAGTTCACGACCGGCACTGCAGTCGTGGTGGCACGCCGGGTTCCGGCACCACCGCCGCCGCCGCCGCCACCACCCCTGAGCAGAATCCCCAGGTCATCCACGGTCGGTATTCCACCGATGCCATTGTCTGCACGATTGGAGAGGTTGTAAGAGAAGGTGTTGATTCCAGAATTCCCTGACGTTCCACCACCACCACCACCGGCATTGCCGGCCCGGGTGCTGTAGATCGCCGCCGGAATCACGACATCGAGAGATCCGCCACCGCCACCGCCGAATTCTCCCGCGGTCGCGGGAACAATGTCTTCGATCAACTGGGTCGCGCCATTGAGGTCCATCGTCGCGCCGAATCCCCCCTCGCCACCGCCGGGGCCCGCCACTCCGCCGGCGCCCGAGATGACACCAGGGCCCGGGTTTGAAACTCCCTCGGAACCATCTCCGCCGGAGAGGTCCAGGGTTCCAGACATCAGGAACACCAAGTCATCGGGGTCTCCAGTGCCGGAACAGCGAATCACGATCGGAGTGTCGACCGGACCTGAAAGCTGGATGATGGCATTCTCTTCCAGAACAAAACTGCGCATCTGAAACTCGCCCGGAGTCCCTCCGACGAGGACCTCGATCGGCGGATCTTCCGTCACATCGAAAATCGAGCCGTTGACGCTATTCATGTCGTAGGTACGATCCGCCTGAAGAATCACATCCGTGGTGCCCGATCCGACCGAAAAAGCAGCGTTCGGCTCGGGAGAAAGGGTGTTGAACTCGAGCAATCCCCCCCCCCAGATGGCAGAGCCCGCCAGTGGATCATAGTTGGTGAGGGTGTCGAAGGTCTCCACCACGGTACCGTCGGAAGTGCTTAGGGGGTCGAAGTTGTTGTTGATGACCAACGCACCGGAAGTCCAGATCCCTGGAGTATCCTGCAATGCAGTGGCGGGGACCGGATCCGAAATTTGAAGTCTGACCCGGACGATGGTCAACCCCGGAGAAATATCGAGGCGACTATCCCACTGGTAGGTGAGATGTTGCCCGGGAGCCACGGCAAATGGCGCAGCACTGGTGAATCCAAACCCACCCGGCACGAAGCCTTGCCCGTCGAAGGTACCTTCGAGTTCGGAGCAGGGTAGCCAGTTGCCAGATCCCATTGGATTCTCGTACTCGGGTATCGCATCGAATCGTCCTCGGACCGGTGAACAGAGAGTCACGAACTGAAGCGGGATGACTCCTCCGCGAACACCGCCCGGCACCAGGCCTGCAACGGTGTAGGGCGGGACCGCAGAGAACTCTCCCGGGGCCAGCACCGTGGCCAACGGAACTTCGATGGCGGAACTGTTGAGCGGCAATCCTGCAGTGGCTGCAGTGACCGAGATCGTCAGTGCCGATGTATCGCCCGAGGGAATGATTCCAGTGGGCAATTCAACTCGAACCGCTTCCATGTCGGAAGGAAGATCGTAGTTGACGATTCCGGTTCCGGTCTGAACGCTCGGTGAGGCCTGACTGGTGGTTCCATCGTCGACGTTGGCACCCGTGACCGAACTCAGGTTGTACCCGTAAAGCACCACTACATTGGTCGGTACGATGGTTCCGCCAGCGTTCTGGAAGATAGAACTCCCATCATCCCCCACTGCAAAACCAACGATCTCCGGGGCTGCGGTGAACACATCGGCACCAGAATAGATGCCGTTGACCAACAGTTCGACGGTACCGCTGCGAACGCCGCTGGGAACGATCACCTGGAGGAACGAGGGAGCTCCGCAGGCGTTTGGATCGGTCGTGTCGACCGTGACGTTGACCACGTATCCCTCGAGGATGGTCTGGTTGCTGAAACTGCGAAACAGAACCCGGTTCTGTTCGAGCACCGGATCAAAATTCACCCCCTCGAGAGTCAACTGCGTGCCGCCGGTACCTTGCACCGGATCGGGGGACACGTTGTTGAGACTGGGTGAGATACAGTCGGGTGGCTCGGGTGGCTCGGGTGGCTCGGAGACCGGTGGATCGCCGAATCCCGCTCCAAAGCGGTGACCGGTATCGCATCCTCCGGCGAACACCGCAATTGCGGAAATCATCAGTAGAAAGATTCTCAATGTACGAGTCGGCATGTCCGCGTAGAGCACGCTGGATCTCCTTTCCCCCGTTCGGTCCAAGTGGGCACTCTGGAACCAGGGCGGGGCGGCTTCATTTCGTGACGAACGAGATCATCCCGGTGTGAACCCTCCTGGGGAGGCACCGAACTCAGTTCGTTCCATTTCCTACAAGTGTGGCGCAAATCTTCGGCCATATGGACGGCCTCCCTTCCAAACAGGGAAGGGAGCGGGTTATCGCAGGATCTGGAGATCCGCGGAACCGATTGCCGTCAAAGGAGGTTAACGAATCGTACCGGGGCTGTGCCACAAGTGACACGGTTCATGCGATCTCGGTTACGACGCACCTCTCGACTGACCACCTCCCGAGGGAGGCAAGGAGGCATCGTATACCGGATACGCGGGGAGTCAATATTTCTGAGGGTGGCATTCCGAGCGATGCACCCCCAGGATGGGGTCATGCCCCCGGCTCGATCGAGGGGCGACGAGATACCAGAGAGGAGCCCGGTGAGACGGTTCTTTCGCCGAGTCTTTGGAAAGGAACTGGAGGGGATCCGGCGCCTGCTGCGATTCTTGAGGAAGGGGTCTGCCCCCCCCTCAGCGGCGGTACAGAAGCGAATTCGTCCCGCTCAGAACGATTCTGGTGGTCGCTCCTCCGCAAGTGGTCAACCAGCGGCTATAAAAAGAGCGTCCAAAAGCCCTCCCCGGCCCCCCCGAACTCGGCGCAAGACGCCACCGCTGGTCCCTCACACTTCCCCCCGGTCCTCCTCCACCCAATCTTCCTCCACCCCCGGCCCCAAAAGGGCCGCATCGGCGCCGGGTCGGCCGAAGATTCGGGCCGATCGGAGCGGTCCCCTCGACCGGGAAATCGCTCCCTCTCCCTCCGATCCCTTCACCTCGGTGGTGGCTTCGGTAGTGCTTCACCTGGCCCTGCTGCTGCTGCTGGTACCGCTGTTGATCCCCGAGGCTCCCGAGCCGCCCAAAACATGGAGCGTGGTGGTGACACTGGAGCCGAAGGAAATCAATCGCGCCAAGGATCCGCTGCCGACCGCAGTGGTGGAACCCGCGCCACAACCGATCGTCGAACCGGAACCGGTCGAGGAGCCGATTGCGCCGGTCGATCTGGAAGCAGTGGCGGATCCTCCAGCGAGCGAATTCGGCACACTCCAGGGATCCGAAGGGAGTCGTAGAAGTGGCACTGCTCGTCAGCAGTCGCTAGTTCAACACGGCGGCAATGCGGCCACTGAAAGCGCCGTGCGAGCGGGACTCGAGTGGCTTCTTCGCCATCAGGATTCCGATGGCAGTTGGTCCCCCGATCAATTTCACAAGCACTGTCCTGATCAGACCCGCCGCTGTTCGGGAGTCGGGTATCGGGAGCATCGGGCAGGGATCACCGCCCTCTCGCTGCTAGCACTGCTCGGCGATGGCCACCTCCCGCAGCAGAGCGAGAACGCTCTCGATGTTGCGGCGGATGAGGCGCTTCGCTGGCTGTTGCGACACCAGGACGAGTCGGGCTGCATCCGCACCGATCCCGTCAACGGGACAAGGAATCTCTACGATCATGGCATCGCCACCTTTGCCCTCTGTGAAGCGGCGCAGTGGACCACCGATGCCACCATCGAGCGCGCTGCACGACTCGCGCTCTCCTTCCTTGCTTCCAGTCAGCAAGCGGGAGGGGGTTGGGACTACACTCCTGGGATCTCGCTAAGAAATGATCTCTCCATCACCGGCTGGCAATTGCTGGCGATTCATGCCGGAATCGAAGCGGGCATCCTGCCGCAGATGAAAACCATCACCTCGATCGAGAGATACCTCGATCGAGCTATCGATGACGACGGCAGATCGACCTACTCTGACCGCGGTCGGGGCCGAGGTCGCAAGGGGATTGGAATCGATGCGGTGGGTTTACTCTCGATGCTGACACTGGGGCACTCCCCCATCTCTCACCGCAGCCTCGAATCGGCTCGACGCATTGCAGATCATCCACCTCGACCAGAACTACGGCAAGAGTGGGACCAGCACCCTCAATCGATGTACTACTGGTACACTGCAACCCTGGCCCTTTTTCATGTCGGCGGAGAACCGTGGAAACGCTGGAACGAACAGTTGCAACGGAAGGTCCTACCTCTGCAGCGGAACTCCACGCAAGCAGCCGGATCCTGGGATCCAGACCCCAACTGGATCGGAGCTGCCGGAGGGAGAGTCGCCCAGACCGCCCTCGGGGTACTGACCTTTGAATCCTATTTCCGTTACACCCCGATTCACCTTCGCCTGGGCATCGCCCGCACTCCCCGTGATCGATGAAGGGAAGCGAGATGTTTCTGCCAGAAGATTGCACCCGGGAAAAGATTCGAGAAATCGACCGGAAAGCACTGGAGGAGTTCGGGATTCCGGGATTGATTCTGATGGAACACGCTTCCATCGGGATCGCTGACCGAGCCATCGATCTGATGGGAATTCGAAACTCGTCGGCCCCACCGTGGCGAGTCACCCTACTCTGTGGACCGGGCGGAAATGGCGGAGATGGTTTCGCGGTCGCTCGCCACCTTCACGGAGCCGGCTGGAGCGTCACCATCCATGACCTGGGTCCCGACTCGAGCCATAGCGATCGTCAGACCAACCGCTCCATCTGCCGAGCTCTCGGCATCCATCCCATCGAAGCGAGTTACGGGCCCGATCTCCCTGCAGAGTCGGACTTGATCATCGATGCTCTGCTAGGGAGCGCTACCGACTGCGCCCCTCGCCCACCGATCGATCGCGCCATCGAGTGGATCAACCGCCAGCAGCTGCCAGTTCTCTCGATCGACCTCCCATCGGGGCTCGTGGCCAGCAGCGGGGAAGTTCCTGGGGCGGTGGTCAAAGCCACGTTGACGGTGACCCTGTGCCTACCTCACCTGGGGTTGGTTCAGGGAAAGGGTCCCGATTGTGCAGGACAACTCTGGATCTGCCCCATCGGAGCCCCCGCATCCTTGCTGCCGCAGCAAGCCCCGGTTTTCCCGCCAAAATCGACCCGGCTTCCGGCCGATTCGATCGCCATCGAGCAGTGACGATGTAGAAATCGTCTCGATCCGGTATGATGGAAAGCCCGGTTGGCCCCGATGGACCACCCGAAGCAGCACTGCCACCCGACCAGAGCAGACCATGAGGTCGATTCAGCGACCAGGAGGAAACCCGGATGATGCTACTCGAGAAGATACTCGCAGGAGTCCTCATCCTGCTGACCCTCGCCGCACTCGGCTGGACAGTTCTGGTGGGACTTCCCAGTACCGTTCCTGCCATCTCGATGCATTCTGAGAAGATCTCCGAGCAACAATACATGACAGAGATCACTGCCGAACAACGACAGGAGTTGACCAAGATCCTCACCCAGTCGGGAAAGGATGGAACCGGTTCGAAACGTCGTCCTCAGTCGGAGGTCTACAAGATCAACCAGCCCCTTCTCGAACGGATGGGGAATCTCAATGAGTGTCGCCGGGAATTGCAGAGCGCATCCAGCGAGGTTCAGGATGATGGATCCTTGAAAATATTTGGCATCCAGCAGGGCAGCTTGCTCGAGAGAGTCGGCCTGCGAGAAAACGACATCTTGCGCTCCGTGAACGGAATCCAGATCGACTTCAATGCCATCGGTGACTGCCTCGATGCCCATGGAGACAGTCTTGATCGTTTGCGCGCAGGGAACCCTGTGGTGGTCGAAATCGAGCGCAGGGGTTCCCCCGTTGCGCTCGTCATCGACCCACCACTGTAGGGATTCAACCCCTCCCCACGGGCCCCGATCCTATCGGGTTAAATCTATTGCTTATCAGGGGACCGCTTAGAGGCCACCGTCCGGTTGTAGATCGTCTTCACATTGACTCCCAGATCACGGGCCGCGCGAGTTTTGTTTCCCCCGTGGTACTTGAGTACCTTTTCGATGTGAGCGTCTTCGACCTGTTTGAGTGACATGTCGACCGGGTATCCCGCGCCGTGCACACCGACCTTCTGCTCTTTAGAGACGATCCGCATCGGTGCTGCCGCGATCTGCTCCCTGACCATCTCTCCGGTGATTTCCGCGCCACCACTCAGGAGCACGGAACGCTCGAGGACATTCTCGAGTTCACGGATATTACCAGGCCAGTTGTGCTGGAGGAGAACCTCGACACCACTGGAGGTCAGAGACGGCACCGAGATCCCACGCTCACGAAGGCGATCGAGAATCGACTCGACGATGTGAGGCAGTTCTGCTTCCCGCTCGCGAAGGGGCGCCAGTTCGACGTGAACCACATGAATACGGTAGAAAAGATCGAGTCGGAAGCGACCAGCGCTCACCTCCTCACGAAGGTCTCGATTGGTTGCAGCAATGATGCGAACATCAACAGCCTTGTCCTCATTCGAGCCTACCGCACGGATTCTTCCGGTCTGAAGCACTCGAAGTAACTTGGCCTGAGATTCAATCGGAAGTTCACCGATCTCATCGAGGAACAGGGTTCCCCCGGAAGCACTTTCGATCAGTCCCATCTTGTCTCGATCGATTCCCGTGTATGCCCCCTTCAGGGCACCAAATAGTTCGCTCTCGATCAAGGAACCGGGAATCGCTCCGCAGTCGACCGCCATCCATGGGCCGTCTCGGCGTGCACTGGTCTGGTGGACCAGTCGTGCGATCAAATCCTTGCCAGTGCCACTCTCGCCGCCCACCAAGATGGTGGAGTCGGTGGGCGCCACTGCGGACAGAGTTCTCAGAACCCGCAGGGTCCTGGGATCACTTCCGGCCACAAAGATATCCTTACCGCCGGACTCGTTGAAGACCGGAAGGTGGAGAACTGATTTCTGGGTCATGCCCGATTCTGCCAGTGGTGAACTCATTGGGTCACTTCCTCACTCTCGAAAATTTCATCCTTGTATTGATCAAAAAGTGCTGCGATTCGCGGATCAAACTGAGTCCCCGCTCCCTCGCGGATCCTCGCCACGGCTTCAACTACGGTCATCGCTCCTCGGTAGGATCGATCACTAGTCATCGCATCGAAGGCATCGACGACAGCGATGATTCTGGCCATCAGGGGAATCTGTTCCCCAGTCAGGCCATCTGGATATCCACTGCCATCCCATTTTTCATGATGATGGAGAACACCCGCCAAGCTGGGCTGAAGGAAAAGAACCGGCGCAATGATGTCAGCCGACATCCGAGGGTGTTTCTTGATGAGGTCGTATTCGTCGTCGGTCAGCGGTCCATTCTTGTTGAGCACATCTTCATGAACACCGATCTTTCCGATGTCGTGAAGCAAGGCCGCATGAGAAAGTGCCCTCAGCTGTCCGCGATCAAGCCCGGAGAACTCACCCAGTTTGACCGCCATGTCCCGGACTCTGGCGGAATGACCATTGAGGTATCGATCCTTGCTTTCCAGGGCAACCAGCAGCGCCTCAACCGTCTGTCGCATCCCCTTCACCTCATGAATACCGAGAGCCCTAGTCTTGGCCCGTTCCATCGAAGCGAGGAAATCATCGACGTCATACGGTTTCGGTATGAAGTCGGTGGCGCCCATCTTGATCAGATCCACTGCGTTTCCCACGGTGCCGTCGCCGGTGGTGACCACGATGCTCAGATCAGGATCGACCTCCAGAGCGTGCAACACCAGTTCATCGCCGCGCATTCGAGGCATGTCCAGGTCGGTCACCAGGATGTCCCAGTGGTCTTTCCCGAGATGACTCAATGCGACGTCACCATCTTCGACGGTGGTCGGGCACGGCCAACCTTCGGCGTCCAGAATCGCGCAGATCAATTCCCGAGCTCCGGGATCGTCATCGGCCACAAGAATTTTCAAGTCAGGCATGCTCATCGAAAAGTCTCCTGTTCGTCGGACGTCTCGCCTACTCGGAGGGAGTCTTCGAACACCCACCTCGCCAGCAGTTTCTCGTGCATCCGATCGATTTGTTCCTGCAACCAGTGGGCGGAGACCGATTCCGTCATGCTTCCCAGCAGTGCAGTTTCTGATCGTGAGGCTTCTCTAGAGCAGAACGCCTGAACCACTTCCATGAGTTCCGGTACATTCCCATTCCAGGGTCGAACCAGCAGTTCTCCCAGTTTGCTACGGGTGAACTCCTTCCACCGGGCCTCGAAATCTTCGGGGCGTGCAGACGTCCAGATCTGGTATCGAGCGATGGCGCAGATGTCTTCGGGTCTCTCCACCAGCGACGGTATCGAGAAAACTCCGCTGAACTGGAGGCTTGAAAAGGGACTGGAGGGTGGACACTGGCCAGGTCCAAACTCATCGATCGCATCCACTCCCAGGATGATCCGAGGGATCGCACTGGAATCGCACTGGATCAATTGAATCAACTGTTGCGCCAGTTGTGGATCCATCTGCTGTGCAGAACCGATGTAAACGGTGCCCAGCCGAACCAGCGCCGGGATCTGCTCCTCGGTCGAGTACAGATCCTGAATCTCGAAATCAGGGCCAGTGACAAACAACAACCGAGCGGCAGGGATGCCTCCTGCTGCGTGAATCTTTCTGGCAGCGAGCCGCTTCCCGACGCCGCAAGGTCCGGCGAGAAGTACTGGCCCTTTCTGTGTGCTCATCTCGATCACGAACGAGCGTAGGTCATGGATGACCTCGCTGTTCCCCACGATCGGATCAAAGCGATCAGTCGCATGCATGGCGCTCTCCCACAACCGCCCCGAGTAGGGTGCGGAATTCCCAATTTCGACCAGAGGCCGCCCAATGCTGGAGAGTCCTTGTCCTCCGAAGAGAACGGAAATGGTCGTTGTCTCCGAAGACTATCCTGCGATGGCAGAATTCGTCAAACGGGACAAGAGGTGAGGGGAGTCAAGATGCCTTCAAACCGCAATCACGACAGTGGGGAAGTACTTTCCTCGACATCCAGTGCGACGTCTCGGTTGATCTTCCCGCGTTCCTTGAACAGATCTCTCCCCGCAGAAGCGGCGCCAGTTGTGGCCGGAGATGTGGC
>JAPKAM010000142.1 GCA_028825265.1 Planctomycetota bacterium | reverse complement strand
AGCAAGCGATCGAGGTGATCGGAGTGCCACTGGACCACGGCGCCGGTCGCAGGGGAGTGTCGATGGGCCCCACTGCGATTCGGATTGCAGGGCTTGAAGCGGCACTGGAACGAGCCGAAATTCGATCGCACGACGGAGGGGACATCGAGATCCCCATTCCTGAAGTTCGTGATCCGGGAGATCCTACTCAACGATACCTCGAAGTGATCGAGACCGCCTGTTCACGCCTTTGTGATCGGGTCTCAGAGACGTTGGCTGCCGGTCAGTTCCCCCTCGTACTCGGAGGAGACCATTCGATCGCCATCGGAACCATCTCGGGAGTCTCTTCGCATCTTCAGCAGGAGGGCGCGACCGCACCGCCAAAGGTGGGATTGCTGTGGTTCGATGCCCATGCAGATCTCAACACTCCCGACACTTCTCCCACGGGCAACATCCACGGCATGCCGTTGGCATGTTTGCTCGGGAAAGGCCCCGAATCGCTGGTCGGAATCGGTTACCAGGGAGCCAAGGTCGCACCTCACAGGGTCGTCCAGATCGGACTTCGCGACCTGGATCCCGACGAGAAGAGGCGTATTCTCGCCTCTGATATCTCTGCCTACACGATGGAGGATGTTGACCGTCGAGGCCTTTCCGAGGTGTTAGAGGAAGCGATCTCGAGAGTGCTCGACGATTGCGATCACCTCCATGTTAGTTTTGACATCGATGTCATCGATCCACGTTTTGCTCCGGGGACTGGCACCGCCAGACCCGGCGGCTTGACCTATCGGGAAGCACACTTGGCGATGGAGATGGTGGCAAAAACACAAGCGGTCCGGTCCTTTGAATTGGTCGAAGTGAATCCGGTACTGGATGAAGGAAACAGAACAGCCGAGGTTGCGGTGGGAATTATTACCAGCGCCCTGGGACAGTCGATCTTGTCCTGAGTCCTCCGATTGTGGAGTGGATTCAAGTGACAGGCGAATTGGATGAGTTTGAGGAAGGAGACTGGTGATGGTAGCAGCAGGAAATGACAGTGTACCCGAGGGGTGGCCCCCTCCCTCAGGTGGAAAAGGTCGATCTGGAGGGGGAGGGCTACCCTTTCCGCCGGGTAAATTACTATTGCCGGCAATCTTCCTGATTCTGGTGGTGATCGTGGCAGTCGCCTTCGTCACCGGAGAAGGCGGCGTCATCGATGTGGCGGACACCGAGGTGGCCGTGATCATCAACTATCTCACCGGAGGGGAAGAACTGGTCACGACCCCGGGGCTTGTCATCTTCATTCCATGGCTGCAACAAGCCTATCTGTTTGACAAGTCTCCCAACGAGTTCGTGATGGAGGGGCAGCAAGATCGATCCTTCAATCATGTTCGGGAACTGACAGTGAGGGCCAAGGACGGATCCAGTTTTCGATTTGATACTCTGACCATCCAGTATCAGTTACTCCCTTCGAGAACGGCAGATGTCCTCAACGATTCGGGAGACGGCGAGGCGTTCAAGCGCAACTGGCTTCGTGCTTCGGCCCGATCGATCCTTCGAGACGAGTTCGGCAAGTACAGCAGTGATGAGATTGCGGATCCCAGCAGTTATGAGTTGGCAGTCGCCGCAGCCACAGAACGCCTCGATGGTGTTCTGGAATCCCACGGAATCGATGTCACCCAGGTGATCATTCCTCGACCCAAGTTTGACAAGGTGGTCGAGGATGCCATCGATAATCGCAAGAACGCCAACCAGGAGGTTCAAAGACTGGGGATCGAGATTGAAAAACTGACCTTTGTTCGCCAACGAACCCTGGCGCAGGTGGAAAGAGACAAAGCCGAGGATTTTGAGCAGGTCCTCGGAATTCTCGAGGCGGATCGAATCACTGCGGAGAAGGACCGGATTCGCACGGTCAAGAACGCAGACGCTCAGAAGATCACTGATTCCAATGATGGAAACGCGACGGAGCAGGCCAATCTACAGGAGGCAAGAGCCCTGGAAGAGAAGGCACGCAAAGACGCAGAGGGCCTCACAGCCAGAGTGACCGCACTTGAAGAACGTGGAGAGATTCTGGTGCGTGAGAAACTCGCCGAAAAATATGCGGGGATCCGTTTTAGCATAGTTCCCTACCGTCGGGATCCTGCACCGATTCGAATCGAACACTTAGGAGCGAGTGGACCTCTCCCACCGTCTCGACCGGTATCCGCGACAGGAGGGTCCTCCCGATGAAATACTTCATTGCATCGATCGCGCTTCTCGTTGTGGCCATCGTTGTCACCACCTTCATCACCGAAAAAATTCCTCCCGCTCGGATCGGAGTGAAGCAGGTGGTGCTCGGTCCCTCCAAGGGAATCGTCGAGCAGGACCACTACACTGGCCTGGTGCTGGGGATCAGCGGATACCATCGCTGGCATCTGTTACCGCGTCAGACGCACTTTCTACACTTCACTTCATCGAAGGGATGGCGTGAGTCTAAACTAGCTCGCGGCATCGAGGATTGGCAGCCCGCGATTCAGTTGCGAACCAATGATGGAAACACCATCGGTCTGGATGTCACTGTGACCTATCGGATCCGCGAGGGTGAGGCGTACATGATCATCAAGGATGGTCTGAAGGCTGCCTACCGTGAGCGGGTCAGAGCGAGTGTGATCGGTACGCTTCGCGAAGAGTTGGCCCAGTTGACCTCCGAGGATCTTCAAATCACCGACAAGCGATTGAAGCGAGCCGAGGCCACCCTCAAAGTCTTGAAAGATGAATTGGCGATCTTCCACGTCGTGCCGGAGAATTTGTTCATCCGTAAGGTCAAATTTCCCGCCCAGTACGAGATCAAACTTCAAGAGAAGCAGTTACTCCGGCAAGAATCGCAGTTGGAATCTGCATTGACCGAGCAAGCGAGGGTGGAGCAGGACGTCAAGACTGAGACACGCAAGATCGCAGCAGCGGCTCTTGCGGCGGAGAAGGACTGGGACCGAAAAATCCAGGAGCAGAAATCGAACTATCAGGTTCAAATTGCACAGATTAATGCCGAAGCGTATCTCTACGCTCAAACGACCATAGCGGAAGGGGAAGCGGAACGCGATATCGCCGAGGCGAGGGGAAACCTAGCACTGGAAAAGGCTGGCGCTCTACGCGATTCACTGCGCAATACGGCGCTGGACTCAGAGGGAGGGCGGATTCTGCTGGCACTGGAGGCGGTAAAGAATCTGCAGATCCCGGAGGTGATCCTCAACAGTGATGATCCGGCAGTTCCGATGCTGCTCGATCTATCGAAGATGACCCGCTTACTGGTCGGAGAACGAGAGCCGACGACGGGCGGAAATTGATCAGGACGAATCAGGTCCGCCCTAGCCGGGAGTGGTCTCGGCTAGGCGGACCAGATTCGTCACCTCGGGTCGGGCGATGCGAATGGTGGAGACCCTTGGCCAGTGGCCAAATTTACGGGCCTTTTGCAGCCATTGTTCGGTGCCCTCATCACTGACGGCAGGATCGTGCTGATCTGCATCGTGGAGGATCACCTCGATCGCATCTTCGCTGTGACAGCGACCGATCCACGTGCATCCGTCCTGCTGCGAGACGACCACGGTGATGCCGTGGAGTTCCCCCATGTGATCGTGGAAGGTTCCCATCGTATCGGGCTCCTCAATCTCTATGCGTCCGAGGGGGCGCAGTGCTCCTCGAAGGCGTTGACGATATCGAGGGCGATGGTTTGAGGATCTCGTCCTTCGATCATGTGTCTCGGCAGGAACCAGACCATTTCGCTACCCTGAAACAGTGCCATCGATGGGCTGCTGGGAGGCACTTGGCTGCAGTGGTGGCGGGTCCGTTCCACCGCTTCGACATCCTGACCGGCAAAGACGGTTCCTGATTTCGTTGGAGCATGTTCCGACTGAAGCGCAAGGATGGCTCCAGGGCGCGCACCTCCGGCAGCACAACCACAGACGCTATTGATCACGACGAAAGAAGTCCCTCCCGCGGGATCGAGGAAGGCGTCCACTTCTGCGGCATTTTTCAGTTCCGTGACTCCATGGTCGGTCAACTCGCGACGCATCGGAGTGACCATCTCTTCGGGATAAGGCATGTCAGTTTCCTTTCATCTTGATGGCATTCAGCCACCGCTTTACAGGATGGTATCGAAGGATTGGAGCTGGATCAACCAGACCCGACCGGGTCTCAGGAGCCGGAACATCAGCCGCCACCGGGGGCCGGCTCGGGTTTCTCGGTTTCGGTGGAACAGCAATCGGAACGGGTCGATCCCGAGGAATCGGTGGGAAGGCCGAATACCTGGGTGAGGAAGGCTCTTGGCCCCTTTCTGAAGATGCTCGCCAGGAACAGGATGGCCAACAGCCCGAGGAACAACTCGGAGATCCCGAACGAGTTTTGCTCTCCTGTGGTGGAATGTTGTGAGTGGTGGATGTGCTGAGCAATTCCCACATCGACCGTCGGCAGCACCGCATCGACGGCATATCCACAACCGATCGCCCCGACCCCGATGCAGATGGCAAACAGGATGGCGGCTCTTCGTCCGTGTAGATCACCAAGAATTCCAAAGGTGGTGGCATTGGTGGCGGGGCCGGTGAGCAGGAATGCCAGGGCGGCTCCGGGGGAAACTCCGCCGGCGATCAAGACTGCAGCGAGAGGAGTGGCTCCGCTGGCACAGACGTAGATCGGAAGACCCAACAGGGCGAATGCGGGGACTTCGAGCCAGTCGGGAATTCCTGCCAGAAAACTGCCGTCCTCGACCAGTGGAGAGAGTGCCGCTGCCAGCGACAGTCCGAGAACGATCCAGGGAGCGGTGCTGTCCACCAGGTCGCCCAGTCCCACCTTCAGTCCCTGGACGATTCTTGTGTTGAGCGGTACTCGAGTTTCATCGGTCACCGGAGCATCCGGTTTGACCTCGATCGGGCGGATGAATCGAACGGCGAGCAAGCCGACTGAGATCGCCAAGATTGCGGCAGTCAAGACACGGGCGACCGCAAAGGGACCGTCGACCATGGTGAAGGAGAGAAAGATCGCATCGATTCCCAGCTCGGGAGTGGCGACCAGCAAGGTGACTGCCGCAGCGGTTGGCACCCCCTTCTGGACCAGGCTACGATAGAGGGGAAGCACACCACACGAACAGATGGGAAGGGGTAATCCAAACAGCATGCCGCGCAGCGACTGCTGGAAATTCGATCCTCGCGCCATCCAGTCGATGGTGGCCTTCGGCAAGAGTGCATGGATTAACCCGGCCGCCGTATACGCCAGTAGAAGCGCCGGTGCACTTTCTCTGGCCAGCGCGATGAAACGATCGAGGAAATCAC
>JAPKAM010000141.1 GCA_028825265.1 Planctomycetota bacterium | reverse complement strand
CTTCCACAGCAGGAGTTTCCACCGCAGGAGCTTCCACAGCAGGAGTTTCGGCAGCGGTAGGCTCCTCCGGCTCGACCACCGCACGAAGCGTTTCTCCGACCTGCAGCAGTGAATCCAGTACCCAGTTGCGGACCAGCGCAGTGCGCTGTTGACCGATCACACGGGCAGCCACACCCTTGCCGCCCACCGACAGATCGACCTCCGATCCGAACTGGACCGTGTGAATCGAACCATCGGCCAGTTCAATCTCGATGAAGGACTGGACCGGATCCAGACCCAGGGCCGCAGAATCGCTCGGATCCGCGGGCTCCGCAGACTGGATATTCTTGAGGGCAGAGATGATGCCCTTGACGGTCGATTCGTCGGCGAGAACCGGCTCTGCATTCGATGAGAACTGGACCATCCACTCGGGATCATCCGATCCCAACAACACGCCAGCTGGCTCAGGATTGCCGGGCTCTGGATTGTCAGTACCGGGTGCGGGGGAAGCCTTCAAGGTCAACTGCGCATTGCCCTCGGCGGTCTCGATATGCATTCGAGTGACGACCGAGTCCGGGGGAAGTTGAAACAAAACCTTGTCGGTCCAACGCCCTGCTTCGAGGCTCCAGCCAGCAAACCCTGCACGATTTCTCAGGTTGGGAGCCACGCTGTAGACCTCATCGGAATTGGCTAAGCGAATAAAGGTGCGCTGAACCCCATCGGCTTTTCCGATCACCAGTTCTGCCAGGGCGGTTCCTGTTGAATCCTTGAGAGCCAGTTTCAATCCACCCGCATCATCGACCTGAAAGGTGCCGTGGCTCTCCGCTTTCGAGGCACGTTGATGGGCGCCGGAGATCGATCGAACATCGGACAGCAGTCTTTCGATTTCAGTCCGATCTCCCGGGTAATTCCACGCCGAAGGAACTTTCCAATCGTCTCCCTCTCGCTCCAGTACCACCGAAGCATCACCCAGCATCATCTCCACTCGTACGACCTGCTCCACTGCCAATTCGGAGAAAGAAGCGATCGCAGTGGGGATCGGATCGGGGCGGGAGTAATCATCTTTATTGGTGATGTAGAGCAGTCCAGATCCAACGATAATAGCCAGTAACATCACCAGATTTCTGGAGTTCATGACGAAACCTCCTCGGAGTTGACGCGATTCTCATGGGCCGCGGAAGAAGCCGCTCGACTCCCCGAATAAACCAGGAACATCACCAGCAACATCAGCGGGATTCCGACCATATTGCCATAGGTGACCAAGTTCCGTTCACTACGCTCGGTCTTCCGAAGAGCACTGGAGACCTGCACCTTGGCGCGGATTTTCGCCAGATCGGGATCGAGTGCCAGCGCCTCGATGGCACCGACCAGGAAGCGAACATTTTGCTGGTACATGCTCAGAGAAGCGTACTTTGCGATGTCGGCAGAGCCCACCAATAGCACCCTTCCTGGCTGGCCAGGCAGCGAAGCGATCTTCGGCGCTTCCTCCAGATCGGTCTCCTCGGTCGGATCCCAGGGAGGAACCGCAGTGCCCTCCGCAAAAGTGGAAGGGAATTGCCCCTCCAGCAACAAGCAGAGATTTCTAACCGCAAGTTGACCAGGATCTGTCGGCACCGTGTCCATCTCCTTGGTGTAACCAGGGCTGAACTTGGGCAACCACGATTGATCTGAAGATTTGGCCAGCACCGAGATCTCGATTCCCGCTTGCTCAGCCATCTCTTGATTGATCACGTAGGGAGTGGCAAACGGAAAGATGATGGAGCCGGCCCCGCGAGTCAGCGGGGAAGTCCCATCGAGTCCATTGCCGCTGGCGGAGGGGCACAGGTTGAAGGGAACCGGTTGGCGGAATTGAGAGCCGAAGGGTCCCTCACGCAGAATCTCGATGGAACCGCATTCCTTGCTGGCCACCAGCACGTTTTCGACCGTTTCGACACCCCACATCCGCCAGCTTCTGGAGAGAGCGGGAGCCAGCGGAGTGAACTGAAGTCTCTGATCGAGAGTGCCCGATGTGGTGGAACTCATCACCATCGCTGGTCTTCCCGAGATGATCGATCTCTCGATCTCGAACCGCTGCCGATCGGTCAGAACATTGGGCTCCGCGATGATCAGCAGTGACGCCTCTTCCGGCACCAGCGAATCCTTGGTCAGGTGGATACGACGAACATCGAATCGTTCTTTCAAGATGTCGTTGACGAATGGATCAAAGTGGCTGACCGGCTGCTGCAGCGGATTACCACTCGCATCGGTCGTGATTAGATCCTCCGGACGACCATGGAAGAAGGCGATCACTGGTTTGGCGCTGCTGGCCAATTTTGCGATACGACTGACCAGTTCATACTCCAACCCCTCGAGATTGGTGTGCACCGGAATCGCCTCGAAATCCCGATCGAGATACTTGAGAATTAACGCACTGTAGAAGGGCACGATCTCGAAGCCATCATCCTTGAAGGAACGACCCTGCAACTCGGGAATCCCCTGTTGCGCCAGTTCCTGCTTGATCTCATCGGCGAAGGAAGTCGAGCCCCCCATCAAGGCCTGGGCAGGATCCTGAGCCGGAACATCTCCGGCCTCCTCCTTCTTCCGGACATAATCCTCGATGATTCGACTGGGATTGATGACATGCACCTTCAACTGGGCTCCCGCTCGGGTTGCCGAACGTTTGAACTCCTCGAGGTAATCGACCGTATCGCGGCGGAGGTTTTGCAACCCTGATGGCATCTTCTCGCTGACCCAGTACTCGATGGTCAATTCCTCGCCCAATTCGGAGAGGATCCGGCCCGTCTCCGGGCTGACGGTGTGGATTCCGATGCGGGTCAGATCGACTCGTTGGTCGAACTGAATCGCAATCATGTTGCAGATGACCAGCAACAGAACCAGCAACCCCAGGGAAGCGATCCAGTGAGTTGCGAACTTGGATTTTCGGTGACTCATCTTGCCCCCTACTGTTTCTTCAGTTCGACCTGGAACACCGTCAGTGCCAGGAACAAACATGAGCCCGACAAGAAGTAAACCACGTCACTGATCGCCAACACACCTCGCTCGATCGAGCGGAAGTGCGATTGCACTCCCAGTGCTTCGACGGTTCTCGCCAGCGGCTCGCTGGTACTGGTGAGGAATGCAGCGAAGTCTGGGCTGAGGGCGAGCACCAGGACGATGCCTGCGGTCACCCCCACTAGTAGCGAAACCACTTGGTTTTTCGAGAGCGCCGAAACCCAGCTCCCCAGTGCCAGGAACATCATTCCCGCCAGCACCGTTCCGATGTAGCCGCCGATGATCGGTCCCCAGTCCACCGGACTCGCAGCCATCCAGAAGATGGTGGCCGGGATGCCGAAGCTACAAACCACGCTCGCCAGCAACACGACCACCGAGGCCAGCCACTTGCCGATGACCAGATCTCTGACCTTGACCGGCAGCGATAA
Source organism: Planctomycetota bacterium (assembly GCA_028825265.1). Lineage (GTDB taxonomy): Bacteria > Planctomycetota > UBA8108 > UBA1146 > UBA1146 > QNYK01. The sequence goes on along the minus strand of JAPKAM010000141.1, from coordinate 1,868 downwards.
CAACACCTCGGTGCTTCCAGTCCTCAGTTCTTCCGACCACAACCGCATCGTCACCGCCGGTGCAAAGACCATCATGGTGAAGGGGGTCAATCCGAACCAGACCCTCATGTCGGCACTCTCGATGATGAAGAAGGGCGAGTAGAGGAAGAAGAAGAAGGACAGGATCGCAATCTGGAGAGCGATAAAGATCCATGCAATCGGGGTGCCGAAATAGGCTCCGCACTCACGTTTGGCAACAATCAGAATGCTTTTCATCTCTTCAGTTCCTCTCCACCAGTCAGACGCAGATAAACCTGTTCGAGGCTCTCTCGTCCAACACCCACCTGAATCAGTGGGGACCCACACTGCTGGAGCCGCTTCTGCAGGTGATCCAGATCTGGAATCGAATCTCCGAGCCACTGGTGAACCGTCTCTCCCGGTGCCCCGGGAGTTCCAGCGGCCAGTTGCATCTCTTCACACCGTTGCGGATCCACTCCGCTTCCTTCGACCACGACCTGCCACCCTTCGCGAAATTCTCCGGCCAGTTCCTCCGGAGTTCCATCGGCGATCAGGCGTCCAGAATGAATCACGATAATCCGCGAACAGATGGCGGCAATCTCTTGCAGAATGTGGGTACTGAAGATGACTGCACATTCTTTCGCCAACTCCCGGATCAGATGGCGCACTTCGATGATCTGTCGAGGATCGAGTCCGTTGGTCGGTTCGTCGAGGATCACCACCTCGGGGTCATGGATCAACGCCTGGGCCAAACCCACTCGCTGACGATAACCCTTCGACAAGGTACCGCAGCGACGGCGCAGCAACGACTTCAACCCGAGTCGGGTGGAGATCCGATCGATGCGTTGTTGCAGATCGAGACCCACGAGCCCGCGGGCAGTACCGACAAATCGCAGGTACTCGATCACTTCCATCTCGTCATAAAGTGGAATGCTCTCGGGTAGGTATCCGAATTTCATCTTGGCTGCGATGGGATCGCTGGCGATATCGATTCCACAGATCCTCGCTGTTCCCTCGTCGGGAGCCAGCAAGCCGGTGATCATACGAAGGGTGGTGCTCTTTCCTGCTCCATTGGGTCCGAGGAATCCGAGGATCTCTCCTCGCTTCACTTCGAAGGTCACTTTTTCTGCAGCTCTCGTCTGACCAAAGGAGCGGCTCAAGTGGTCCGCTTCGATGACTGTCTTGTCGCGACGAGTCGATGCAGGAGCGGCGGCCGCCAAACCTCCAGCATTTATCTGTTCCATCCGGGCTCCATTCTTTTCACCATTGCGGGTCCTCGGCCGACAGGCTCGATCGAGGTGCCACAAGATGAAGAGAACCGGCCATCAAATTCAAGCGGTCTTGTAGTTCCGCATCACAAGGGTCTGTAACTCGCCAAGATTGCGGATATCCCTGCCGTAGAGGAGAGTGGTCGCTCCGACCCGACGTGCCTCCCTCAGATTGGCCACCGAATCATCGACGAATAGCACCTCATCCGTGCGAATATCGACCCCCAGGCAGTCGTGGAGCTCCTTCAGAACCTCCAGGATCGCCTCTCCCTTCTCCATCAGGCCATATCTCGGATGGAAGAAATGCTCTCGAATTCCGAAGATATCGAGCAATTCGCCACAGACCTTGGCATCGGATCGACAGGCGAGGGAACAGATCCCACCGCTCTGGTGGATGGATCGCATTAATTTCCTGGCCCCGCGCCGCAGCCGCACCGTTGCGGTTTCACAGCAAGCCAGGTGCTGGCCTTTCAGTCGAAAAGGCCCTTGATAGGGACCGACCTGTTCCAGGTCTTCACACCAGAGCGTTTCATCCAGATCAAAAACAAACAGTCGATGGCCCATGTCTGTCCCCCTTCCTCGCTACCCAGCGAGAGGGACGAC
>JAPKAM010000140.1 GCA_028825265.1 Planctomycetota bacterium | reverse complement strand
CATCGACAGTGCCATCGACAGTGCCATCGACAGTGCCATCGAGTTCGTCACCTTCGACAAACTCGGCGGATACGGTCTCATCGATCTCCTCTCCCGCTCCTTCGCTCAGGAAGAAACAGTGGAGATGGGCAGAATCAGAGTGGTCACCGTGGAGCACATTCATGAGGGATACACCACATCCCGCAGTGCCTGGAACGCTTGGTCTGCCAGTACGATCCAGCCCAGGATGACCACGCAGGTGATCACCACCACGATCGAATTTTTGACGGTTTCTGTCCGGGTCGGCCAGGTGACCTTGTGCTCTAACTCATGCTCGGTGTCGATCAGGAAATCACTGACGCGAGCATGATTGTAAAACCACGCCCCGCTGAGCAAGAAGGGCATAAAGACCAGTACTGAAATCAGATCCTTGACCTTGGGTCCCCAGTCGATGACAGGCACTGTGAACATCACATCGGAGCCCCAGTTGTTGCCTTCGGACCACTGGGAGATGGAGATGGTCGCAAAGAGACCGACTAAAAATAGGATGGACGCCAAGGCACCTCGAGCCCAACGGCCCTGCCCCTCTTTGTAGAGACGGAAACTCATCGTCGTCCCTTCCCATTTCCTCTGACATCTGAAAACCGACCTCGGAGGCCAGCCTCGATCACTGGTTTAAGCCCCTGATACGACAGGGGGAGAACGTCTCACTCGAATTCCGCAATCGAAACAGACCTCAAACTCGATTCTCGATCTTGCCAGCGGTGAACCGCTGACTGGTCAAGGTTGGCAGGGCAGGAGGGACTCGAACCCCCAACCCGCGGATTTGGAATCCGCCGCTCTACCAATTGGAGCTACTGCCCTCCTGACGAAACCACTCGAGAAGTCAAATCGAAGTTCCCGTATCTCTCAAAATCGTATCGGGGACGCCGCACCATCTCTGCTTACCCTGAGATGGTGCGGCGTCCCTCGAAGACTGAACGGGCCCCGAAGGACTCTACTTCAGAATCTTGCTCACGACTCCCGCTCCGACGGTCTTTCCGCCTTCACGGATTGCGAAACGCAACTGCTCGTGCATTGCGATCGGAGTAATCAACTCAACTTTGATCTTTGCATTGTCACCAGGCATGCACATATCTGCGCCAACGACCTCGGTGTTTCCGGTCACGTCAGTGGTCCGAAAATAGAACTGAGGACGGTACCCGTTGAAGAATGGCGAGTGACGTCCACCCTCGTCCTTGGAGAGGATGTAGACCTCGGCTTCAAACTCGGTGTGCGGAGTGATGCTGCCGGCCTTGGCCAGCACCTGACCACGGTGCACTTCTTCTTTCTTGGTACCACGAAGAAGCGCGCCGACATTGTCTCCGGCTTGCCCTTCATCGAGGGTCTTCTGGAACATCTCGACCCCTGTGCAGATGGTCGTGATGGTGTCCTTGACCCCGACGATCTCAACTTGGTCACCCGTCTTGAGGATTCCGGTTTCGATCCGACCGGTCACCACGGTTCCACGACCCGCAATGGAGAACACATCCTCCACTGGCATCAGGAAATCCTTTTTGACATCGCGTACGGGAACCTCGATGTATTCATCGACGGCGGCCAGTAACTCGATGATCGCACCAGCAGCATCGGAAGTTGGATCCTCCAAAGCCTTCAGTGCGCTCCCCTTGATGATCGGAATGTCGTCTCCGGGGAACTCATACGCACTGAGGAGTTCGCGGATCTCCATCTCGACCAACTCGATGAGTTCCTCATCGTCGACCATGTCTGCCTTGTTCATGAAAACCACGATCTTTGGCACGCCGACCTGACGCGCGAGCAGGATGTGCTCACGAGTCTGGGGCATCGGACCATCTGCGGCGGAAACGACCAAAATCGCTCCGTCCATCTGGGCCGCACCAGTGATCATGTTCTTGACATAGTCCGCGTGTCCCGGGCAATCCACATGCGCGTAGTGACGGTTTTCTGTGTGGTACTCGACGTGGGCGGTTGCGATGGTAATCCCACGCTCCCGCTCTTCAGGCGCATTATCGATTTGATCAAACGCCTTTACCACCGCACCGCCTGTTTGCGCGAGCACAGCAGTGATCGCAGCGGTTAAAGTTGTCTTACCGTGATCTACGTGCCCGATAGTCCCCACGTTGCAGTGAGGCTTGTCGCGTACGAAGGTTTCCTTCGCCATCTTGGAAATCTCCCCGCCCGTGGTCTAGGCCGTCATTCAACGGCCGCTGCCCGGGTCTCATCCATTGCCTCCCCCTGTCGCACATACGACTCAGGTTCGGCGAACTATTATTTTATTCCACACCAGTGTGCGGACTCATTTGTCTGGAGCTGCTGACGGGACTTGAACCCGTGACCTCGTCCTTACCAAGGACGTGCTCTACCACTGAGCTACAGCAGCTCGTCTATTTCTTTTCATCGACACGTCAGTGCCGTTCGGATTCCTGGAGCGGGTGATGGGAATCGAACCCACATAGCCAGCTTGGAAGGCTGGTGCTTTACCACTAAGCTACACCCGCAAATCGTTCGCATTCTCGCCACCGATCTCCGCTTCCTCGACCTTGCTTCCTCGATCGGCGCGCGTCTTCATGACGAGTCAACATCACAAAACATCACCGCGAGAAGTGCTCGAGAAATCCAGAGCGACACCATTCCGGTCACAGGGATCCAGCGGCTCCTTCAACATTCCGGTGAATCCATCCACCAGGAACATCTCCTTCGCAACTTTCCCGTCTCCACCACTGACCCGCTCGCAGCAAAATCACACCGGGCAAATCGCAGTACCGGACAGAAGCCCTTCCAATGATGGAAGGTTCAATAGGAAACAGGGTTGCGGCCCTTCTTTCAAGCAAATCTGCGGATCTTCCCTCGGATGGTTAGAGATGAGTAGAACAGTGGGGGCGGTAGGATTCGAACCTACGTAGCTTACGCACTTGGTTTACAGCCAAGTCCCTTTAACCACTCGGGCACACCCCCACACAGAATCTACTGATGATCTCTCCAGGCCCACCCCAGAATCCCACAATCCTTTACTATGCAAGCACTTGCAGAAGCTAGCGGTGGGAGTCGAACCCACGACCACCCGCTTACAAGGCGGGAGCTCTACCGCTGAGCTACGCTAGCACAGAAGGGCGCAAGGGCGGGAGGATAGCCATCCTGCTGTCACTCTGCAAGTGCCCCTCGGAATCGAGTCCCGCGAGCGCTAGTCTGCGGATCGGTAGCGGAGTTGGAAAGGCCCTCGATCGCCTCTAGATGTCCTCGACTGGTCCTCGATGGCCCGGGTACGCCTCCCTGCAGCCTCTCTGGGGGCCCATCGCACCCCTATCGGTAGATCGGCGAGGCTCCCCTCCGTCGATTCAGCGCTGGCGGCTCCAGGTGGTGCCAGTGGCTCCATCCTCGATGACGATCCCCTCGGCCAGCAGCAGATCACGAATTTCGTCTGCCAGGGACCAGTTGCGCTCGTTTCGGGCGGTTTCTCGCTGCTCGATCCGTTGCTGCTGGTGGTCGGTCAGATCATCGGAGGGAGCCTCATCTTCGACGAAGATGACCGCCAGGATCTGATCGCAGTGGCGCAGGAAATCGAGTGCCCGCACCGCCGCAGAGCCTCTCGGCAAGTCCCTGCCGAGGGCTCTCACCCGGTCATGGAGTACTCCCAGCGCGCCAGAGATGTTGAGATCGTCGTCGACACAGGCGTCAAATTGCCGCGTCGCCTCATCCAGCACCGGATCGGCACCAGCACCAGGTGTACTTTCAGCGGACGCTTCCTCGAGTTTGTTTCGCAAGGTACGAAGGCGTTGGACCGCCTTGGTGTCCCCGTCCATCCCTTCGATGGTGAAATTCATCGGCTGGCGGTAGTGATTGCAGATCAGCGAGTAGCGGATCTCGTGTCCACGAAAGCCACGCTCGACCAGATCGTTGATGGTGTAGAAGTTGCCCTGGCTCTTCGACATCTTTTGACCGTCGACCAGCAGGTGCCTGGCGTGAACCCAGACTCGCGCGAACTCCCCGACACCAGCACCCACCGACTGAGCAATCTCACATTCGTGATGCGGAAAGATGTTATCTTCACCACCGGTGTGAATGTCGAAGGTGCCTCCCAGGTATTTCAAGCTCATCGCCGAACACTCGATATGCCATCCTGGAAATCCACGCCCCCACGGGCTGTCCCATTGCATCAGATGCTTGTCATCGATTTTCCACAACGCAAAATCATGTGCAGATTCCTTGCGATCATCGACTTCAATTCTGGAACCGGAGTCGAGATTTTCCAGCGTGTTGCCCGACAGGCAGCCGTACTTCTCGAAGGAATGAACGCGAAAGTAAACTCCGACGCCCTCGACTGTGTATGCGTGGCCGCGTTTCAGCAAATCCTCGATCATCTGAATCATCTCGGGGATGTGATCGGTCGCTCGAGGATACGCATGAGCCTGCTTTAGATGCAACTGCAAGGCGTTGTCGTGAAACATCTGCTCGTATCGGCGGGCGATCTCGAACGGATCAATCCCCTCCTCCTTGGCCCTTTTCTCCAACTTGTCCTCGCCACTGGCATCCGCCACATCATCGGTGGTGAGGTGCCCCACATCGGTGATGTTCATCACCTGAGTGGTCTTGAATCCACGCTGATCGAGGGTGCGGCGCAGTAGATCTCCAAGCAGGAACGAACGGAAGTTACCGATGTGAGGATCGCTGTAAACGGTGGGGCCGCAATTGTACATGCGAACCTCACCGGCGGTCACAGGTTCCAGTTCGACCTGTCGGTTCTCGAGAGTATTCCACAACCGAAGTGCCATTATTCCTCCGTACTCATCAGTTGAACCACAGCCAAAGCTTCGATGACCAACGACTCGCCAACGGGGCCCACCCCTTCACCCGTCTTCGCCTTCATTCCGATCGCCGCTGGCTCGATCGACAACATCTCGGAAAGGCTTTGCCGGATCGAATCGCGATGCTCCGCTAATTTCGGTTTTTCAAGGTGCACGACCAGATCGATGTTGAGAGGTTTCCATCCCAACTTGCCGATTTTCTTCAACACTTCATCGACGATCTGCCGGGAGGCCAAATTCTTCCAGCGCGGATCGGTGTCTTCGAACATGGCTCCAATATCCTCGCAACCAGCGGCACCCAGCATCGCATCGGAAAGCGCATGCAAGATCACATCTCCATCTGAATGGGCTACCGGGCCATGCGGGGATGGAATCGCCACTGCTGCGAGCATCAGTGGACGCCCCACCTCGAGACGGTGTCGATCGGTTCCGATCCCGACCCGGGTCTGACGCACCACTGCTGACTCTTCTGAAGAATTCGACATCGAGATTTCCTCTACTTTCGCGGTCGATCGTATCGCGTCCCCTCGACCGGATCGAGATCTGCCACGAATCACCGATCCAGT
>JAPKAM010000139.1 GCA_028825265.1 Planctomycetota bacterium | reverse complement strand
GCGATGTCGCAGTGGTCGAGGGTGCCATTGCCGTTGCAATCGAGTCCGGTACCCGAAATCAGTTCACAACTATCGATCGATCCATCGCCATCACAATCCGCCGCTCCAGCAATGATGTCGCATTCGTCCGGTGTGGCGTTGCCGTTGCAATCGGCGGAGCTGCCGCTGGCGATATCCTGATCGTCGGCAACGCCGTTGCCGTTGCAATCGGCAGAATCGCATTCATCCGGAGTTCCGTTGCCGTTGGCATCGACACTGGTCCCCGATGCGATGTCGCAGCTGTCAGGGGTGCCATTGCCGTTGCAATCTGGCGTGGTCCCGGAAGAGACATCGCAGGCATCATCGACACCATTGGAGTTGCAATCGGTAAAGCCCGTTCCCTGCGCCTCGATCACCAAGGCCCAGCTATTGACCACGCCGCTATCGGCAGCGGGGAACACATCATCGACCGTTAGGTTCCAGGTGCCCTGCTTCGACTGCCCATCGAAACCACTGAGCGGCTGGGTGGGTACCGTTCCTAAACCGTCATCATCGAAGGTGGTGATGAGATCGAGGGCACTGCCCCCCAGCTCATTCTGTAGCCGTACGATGGTGGCTGCCGGACTGGTCAAGTCGACCACCAAGTCTCCGACAAAGGCATGAGTGATATTCACCTGTACATCGACATCGAGAATCACACCGCTCTCGGCAACCACGATGTTGTCACTGACCAATGGTGGGACCGGAGCCGCCGGGCTCGACGAGTAACTAATCACACTCACGGCATCGCATTCATCGGGAGTGCCATTGCCGTTGCAATCGGCACTGACTGCACCGCTGATATCACATCCATCGAGGGCGCCATTTAAATTGCAATCGGTGGCACCCGCGGCGATCTGGCAGCTGTCGATGACTCCATCGCTGTCGCAGTCGATGGCCCCTGCCGAGATGTCACAGACATCGGGGACCCCGTTGCCGTCGCAATCGAATTCCAATCCACCGGAGATCTCGCAAGAATCGGCAGCTCCGTTGCCGTTGCAATCGGGCTGGCATTCATCCGGTGTCAAATTTCCATCGCAATCGGCGGAAGTGCCTGCCGTGATGTCACAGGAGTCGGCCACTCCGTTGAGATTGCAGTCCTCCTGGCACTCGTCAGGGACCGTGTTTCCATCGCAATCGGTGGAGGTTCCCGATGTGATGTCGGTCGCGTCAGGAATGCCGTTGGCGTTGCAGTCGGGCGGAGCTAACTGAATCCCCCCGGTGACCAGCACGCTATATCCCTGGGTGCCGCTGTTGACTGCGGTGCCCCGGATGCGCACCGACCATGAGCCGCTCTCCGGCGTCTGGATGTGTACCTGTTCGACATTGTTGATGCTGTCGCGGGTCCCTCCGGTGCTACTGAAGCCACCGGTGAAGACATTTCCGAGAAATAGGGGTCCGCTCGGGGAAGTGACTTCCAGATCGAGATCGTTGACCGGAGCCACTCCCGCACCCGCAGTGGCCGCCACATCGGTCCATACCAAAGTGATGCGAAGCGATTCACCCGAGTTGATGACATTCACATTGTAGGTCGCTTGCTGGCCGCTGCTCATGCCGCTGGCATTTCTCACATCTTCGAGCACACCGAGGGTTCGGGAATCGCCGGTGAAGAAGAGCGGATCTCCGATACGCGCCCTGCCCCACCCTTCCAGATTCGATGGGTATCCCGCCACTCCGGTCATGTCGGTGGCGGAGTTGATCAGGGTCGCCTTGATCAGTGCCCCACTGGGAGTCATCGCATCGGCAGGGTTCGCGGAACCGCTTGGGTAATACCCGTTGACGTAATACTGACGGATCAGTGCAGCCGCACCCGAGACCGCCGGACATGCCATCGATGTACCGGTGGAAGCTGTCACGCTGCATGCCGTCGCCGCCTGAGATGACAGCGTTGAGCAACCGGGGGCGTACACCTCCGGCTTGCGACGCCCGTCACTGGTGGGGCCCACTCCACCAGAGCAGTGACTCGCCTCACTTGGCGTGTCCTGGCTCGCTCCGATCGCCAGCAAGTTCTTGGCATTCTCTGGATTTCTCAAGACGGCTCCATTGGTCACCGCCAGACAAACAAAACTCTCCTCGTTGTCTCGCAGGAACACATCGAAGCCGCGGCTGAGGCTGTCGTAGGCGGTAGTGCCATCGTTTCCCCAGCTGTTGGTGTGAATTCGCGCGCCCTGCCCATGGTGCAGATTGAGGCGACCGACAATTCCCGCTTCCGTGAAAGCCGGCACCGTGTTGGTCACCAGCGACGCCTCGTAGGCGATCCCGCGGGTGTCGTTATCGAGCCCATTATTGCCTGCGGCAGTTCCCGCCACATGGGTTCCATGGCTATCGGCACCTGCAGTGCTGTTGTAGGCGACGATCTTGCCGCCAGAGAAGGAGCAGTGGCTCTGATCGACCCGGCCATCGAGAACGCCGATGATCTGACCTTCTCCGTGGATTCCGTTGTCGTAGACCGGAACCTGGTTGGTCACATTGGTCTGGATGATCCAACGTGTGGTTCCGTTGCGGTAGCGGATGTCGGGGGCATCCTCGATGAAGAGAATGCTGCCGATGCTCGACAGTGCGACCAGCTGATCCGGTGTGGCGATCACCGACAGTTCGTCGTGTGTCCCGACCCGTTCGACGAGCTCGACGGTGGCTCCGCTTTGACGGATCTGCAAAATCGATTGCCCGACATCTTCTCCCGGATGCAGCGAGACGATCAGCGCCAGCATCCCCATCCGATCCAGTTCTCTTCTGACCCGTTGCTGATGGGTTCCAAGCCGCTCGACGATTCCTGGCTGCAACTTCCACGCGTCGTAGTAATCGACCACACGGATCACCCCGGGAACCCGCGAGAGTTCGGCTCGATCGACCCCCTCGAGGCGTACCGTGAAGGCGTGACTTGGCAAGTAATCGAGCGGGCGAACGCCGATCTCATCGAGCCGACCTGCCACTTCCTCATCCATTGGGCGATCGAGAACCAGCACCCGAACTCGATTCGATGGAAAGGTCGGTTCTTCTAACACGAGGAGATTTTCCAGACGATTTGTCTCGATGTTGCCCACCTGCAGGTAAAGCGTCTCACTGCTGTAGGGTGGCAAGGTCGAAAAATCCTGTGCTTTGATGGTTTCCAACGAGAGAAGCATCGAAACAAAGATGGTCAGCATGGCCCACCAGTGGCGAGTCGTGGTCATGGATTTCCTCCCAGATAACAGTCTTGAGCTAGCGCTCGATAAGATCATCACACCACTCTCGATCGGAATCCCATCCGACCCACTCCTGAGCATACATCGATCAGGTCTGGAAGAAGAGCGCGGTCGAAGATAAGAACTATAGGATTCATCTCAAAGGGTTCCATCTCGAAGGGTTCGATCTCCCTGTTCAGTGAAAGATGTGATCCATCCGACTCGAATGTAGCATCTTCAAGGCTCACAGCATCGGCGCAGCAGCGCAATCGAGCGAAATTGCCGCCCGTGGCTGGCCCAGAATTCCACCCTCGTGCCTCGAAAGTCAGTTTTCAACCGAGTGGCACTTGCGAATCGCGGCCACGATCGATCAGTAATTTTAATGCCGTTCGAGTAGAGTGGCGACGGCAGAATCGGCGGATGCGCACCTGTCTTCGAACCATCCTAGACACGAAAGAGAGTCGTCCATGACCTCCATCGAGAAGAGCCGTCATCGCAGGTTCATCGTTGTGCTATTGCTGGTCCTGATCGTGTCTGGTTGTTCCATCACCACAAGAACCAAGACCAAGACCTCGCGCGACAACGATGGAAATATCATCGAGAGAAAACAGTCGTGGGAAATCACCACACCGCTCGGCACATTGGGCAAACTCGATGGAGAAGACGAAGACGAACCCGACGACGACCAGTAGCGGCGCCTTACGGCACCACATTGAGGGTCGCGTAGACCTCCGGGTGCAGCAGTCCCTCTCCGCCGGTAGAACGTACGCCATCGAGGATCATCTCGGTGACATAACCGATGCGCATTGCACCGGGGCCAGCCAGTTTCAGCGTCACTGACTTTCCATCGGCGGAAGCCACCGCACTCTCGATGGTGACCGTGGCACCATCGACTTCGGGACTGCCGTAAGGACTGTGCAGCTTGTAGGTGTAGTTTTCGAGCCGGTAACTGCCCTTCTTTTCCAAGGTCGATCGATCCATCGGCTGGGTGAAGGTGAGTTTGTAGCCTTCGCGGGTACTGCGACAGGTCAGCACTTCACAAGGCATCTCGCCGGTCCAGCGCAGGTACTCGAGACCCTCCGACTTCTTGCCGACCGATCCCCAGCCCCGAGATGTCTGACCGATCAGCATCACATTTTCGTCGCCCCAGGCGAGGCGTAACGCTCCACAAGAGAGCCCCTCGCGGAAACGCATCGCCGCCCCCTGCCACACTCCATCGACCTGCTCCAGATCGACTCGCATCACCGAAGCATGGTGTTGATCGGCAACGAACAGTTGATCCTGGAAGGGACCAAAATCACCGCCGGTCGTGTCCCACAACATTCCTGCAGCACTCTTTCCCATCTTGTTGTAAGGGAACCAGATGGCCGGCAATTTGAGATCGGGGATCGTCTTCTTCGCCTCGACGTAGGTCAGTCCATCGGGTGTCTTGCCGGGATACTTCATACGACTTTCGGGCAACTTGGCCGACTCCACTCCCCAGGTATGGCCGAAGTAATCGCCCTCTTCGATGTGGCACAGTTTGTTGGTGCCGCACCACTCGCCCTGGTTGTCGGTGTAGAAGACATCACCCCACGGCGCCACCTCGACACCGGCTGGTGAACGAAGACCACCGGCCATCGGAACCATCTTGCCGTCGTCACCGATACGCATCGCCCAGCCGCGCCAGTCCATCTTGCCGAAGGGCTCGTCGCCGAAGGGTCGATTGAGAGTGAGCCAGAAGTTGCCATCCTTGTCGAGTCTGGGACCGAAGGCGTACTCATGATAATTGCCACTGATGGTCCAGTCATCACAGAGAGTTTCGAGGAGATCGGCTCGGCCATCGCCATCTTCATCGCGCAGGCGACTCAGTTCGCCGCGCTGTACGCAGTGAAGCCACTCATCCTTCCACAGCAAGCCAAGAGGCTCCTGCAAACCATCGCTGAAGAGAGTGAAGCGAGGAGACTGGCCATAGGCATCTTCGATCTTCCAGATATCGCCGCGCCGAGTACTGGCGTAGACCTCTCCCGGTCCTGGCCCCACGGCCAATCCGCCCACTTCCAGCACGATCCCAGAGGGCACTGGAATATTGACCGCCTGGTAGTAGTCCGCCTCTCGAGCGGCGCGTGGGGTGACTGGATCGGCTGTGCCTTCGACCGGCGCCAGCGGTCCCGCCAGCGGTCCACTGTATGTCATCGTGAGTGTCATC